>JAKSBO010000293.1 GCA_022361095.1 Desulfobacterales bacterium
CATCTGATATTGATTACTGGATTTGCATTGATGAAAAGCGGCTGGGGCTGCAGGCCACCGAACTTTTGCGCCGGAAACTGGACGCCCTGGAACGTATGGCGCTGGAGCGGTTTAAAATCCAGGTCACCTTTTTCGTGATGGATATCTTCAAGGCCCGTGATAATGATTTCGGCGGTTCATCCCAGGAAAGCTCGGGGTCTGCCCAGGCCCTGTTGCTCAAAGAGGAATTCTACCGGACCATGATCCATGTGGCAGGCAGGCTGCCTTTGTGGACGGCGCTTCCCACGAGCATCAGCCTCAATTACTATGATTTGATTTTTGACTGTATCAATCGTTTGCCCGGTACTAAACGGCATATTGACCTGGGTGATATTCATACCGTACCCCGCAATGAGTATTTCGGCGCCTCTATCTGGCAGATGTTTAAATGGCTCAAAAGTCCGTTTAAATCGGTTATTAAGATGGCTTTGCTGGAAAAGTACATCAACACCTATGGCAAGGAGCCCATGCTGTGCAATGAGTATAAAAATGAATGGATGAATTCCGGGACCCATCTGAAGCCGGGTCAGAACGATTCCTATATTATTTTGCTCGATACCATGATTCAGTTTTATATGAATTCAGGTGACACACGCTCCATCAAGCTTTTGCTCACCTGTTTTTTTCTTAAGCTGGGAATTATAAAACAATCGGAGCTGGATTCCAGTGTTTTCGGCCTGCGGCACATTCTTTTGGAGAGATGTTTGCAGGAGTGGGGCTGGGAGCGGGAAAAGGTGTTTGATATCGGCCGGTTTAAAAGCTGGCCGTACACCGCGATCCATCGGCTTTCCTTGACCATAGAACAATATATGATGACACGCTACACAGACCTGAAAAGCCGGTTCAGGGATGATGCCAACCTGGCGATCTCCGAGCGGGACCGTATGGTTCTTGAGCGCAAGGTTGATATCCAGTTCCAGGATAAGCCGGGCAAAATTAAAAAATTGCTTTTAATTTCAAGCGGGGATCGTCATTTTTCAAGGCTTTATCTGAAATACCTTGCCCCGTCCAAGAAAAAATACGGCCAGTGGGAGTTGATTCATAAGCCCCCTATCCAGACCGGAATGGATGAGGAGTCCATACTCACGGCAAGTTCTGTGGAAGAGATCGGGGCCTGGTTGATTCACAATCATCTTTATACGGACCAGACTTTTTTGACCATGGCACCAAATTCCACGGAAGTTTCCCATGACAGCATTGAGAAGCTTTACAAGGCCATGCATGATTTTTTTACCCCTGAATTAGAGAAACCGGTTAGTTTTGATGCCTTGGGAAGAGAGCCTTTCATAAAGAGCCTGTTTGTTTCCGTTAATTTTTATGCCGCAAAAGTCAGTGGCGGCATTTCAGATTTTACATTGATTTACTTAAATTCCTGGGAAGAGATGTTTTTGTACGCCGCAAGGCTTAAAACGCCGGTGGCGAATCTTGAACCGGTTAAAAAACATATCTGTAAAGGGCTTGGTTTAAAACAACTACCCAAAAATACCGTTTTTCATGTCCCCAGAAGGGGGCTTCAATGATAATTTTTAATCGGATAGCGTTTGCCCTATGATCAGGTTTGTTTATAGAAGTTGTTTACCGTTTCAAGTGCCTCCTCCGGGGTGTCAACCAAGGAAAACAGGTCCATATCCTCAGGCGAGATCAGCCCGTTTTCGGCAAGGGATTTTTTGATCCAGTCCAGAAGCCCGGCCCAGAACTTTTTATTCATTAAAATCACAGGCATTTTCCGGATACGCCGGGTCTGGACCAAGGTCAGGGTTTCGAACATTTCATCCATTGTGCCAAGGCCTCCCGGCATAATAATGTAGGCTTGGGCGTATTTTACAAACATGACCTTGCGGATAAAAAAGTAATGGAAGTCCAGAGACCGGGTCATATATGGATTGCCTTTTTCTTCAAAGGGCAGGGCGATTTTTAACCCTACGGATTCCCCGTTTTGCTCTGATGCACCCAGGTTTGCCGCTTCCATTATACCCGGGCCGCCGCCTGTAATGACCGCATAGCCGCCGGCAGCAAAACAGGCTGCCGTCTTTCTTGCCGTTTCATAGTCCGGGTGTCCTTTGGCTGTTCTGGCAGAGCCGAAGATAGATACGGCAGGTCCCAGGTCATGAAGCCCGTCTATGCCTTCGACAAATTCCCCCATAATTTTAAACAGGCGCCATGATTCACCGGACTTGAAATCATCAATGGGATACTGGGTGGTCTTGGGTATGTTCATGTTCAACTCCTTAATAAAGCGGTTCAGAATGCAGGTTTAGGTTCGCCAACCCAACTGGTGAAAATATATTAAATGTGGTATATACTATCCAATTTGGGGTAACTGATCAAGTTGGTCGGTTAACACATTCAGGGTGTTATTTTTTGATAACAAAAAAAGAAAAATTCATTTGGAATGACTATAAATTTGGATATTCAATATTCAGTATTCAGGCAGACCGCCGTTGTCAATGCCTTGGGGATGCATGCACGGCCTGCGGCAGTTATTGCAGGATTGGCCCAGGACGCTGATGGAGACATCTGGCTGTCAGACGGAAAAAGCATTGTGGACGCCGCAAGCATTATCGAAATTCTATCCCTGTGTGCGGTGACCGGCACAACGGTATCCATTTTTGCCGAAAAAGAAGAAGACACGGCCTTGGCAGATAAAATTAAAGATTTTTTTGATATCGGATTTGGGGAAAATGAAAATGAATAGAGCCATTATGGATCAAATTGTTCTCAAGGGTATCTGCGGTTCCCCCGGTATCTGTATTGGCAAGGCTTATCTTGTTGACCGGGAAGGGGTTAATCTTATTAAGCGTTATCCTGTGAGCCCGGATATGGTCCCTGCTGAAATAAACCGGTTTAAAAGTGCCGTGGATAAAGCTAAAAAAGACCATGCCAGGGCCATTGAATCCCTTGGGGATGATTTAAGTGAGAATTTGAATATCCTTGAAACCCATATGGTTTTGTTCAAGGATAAGATGCTTTACGGAAAGACCATAGATACCATTACCGCGGATCATGTCAATGCGGAGTGGGCGCTTCGCCGGGTGTCAAGGCGAATCATCCGGATGTTTGATCAAATCAATGATCCGTATCTTCGGGCCAGGGGCGATGATATTATCCAGGTATCAGACAAAATTATGAATTATCTGTTGGGTGAGGCTGATCTTCGAATCAGCGAAATCAACAAGCGCGTCATCATTGTTGCCCATGACCTTTCCCCGGCAGATACCAGCCAGATCCAGCTTGAGCATATCAAGGGGTTTGTAACGGACAGGGGCGGTAAGGATTCCCATACAAGCATTGTGGCAAAATCACTTAAAATTCCGTCTGTCATAGGGCTTGGGAATGCCACGGCAAATATTGATAACGATGCGATCCTCATTGTAGACGGTACCGCCGGAATTATCATTATCAATCCGGATGAAGATACCCTGTTCCGGTATGAAGAAAAAATGGCACGGTTTGAAGCCTACCGGGCAGATATTGAGCGCGACAGCCATCTGCCTGCAATCACCGCCGACGGAACGTCTATCAATCTTCTTGCCAATATAGAGCTTGTGGAAGAGGTGGTCTCTGCCAAGGATAATAAAGCGGCGGGTATCGGACTGTTTAGATCGGAATTTTTAATGCTGGATTTAAACCGGTTCCCCACCGAGGACAAAATGCTGCAAAGATACAAGGAGCTTGCGGAACTCATGCATCCTGCCCCGGTAACCATCCGGACATTGGATATCAATGGGGATAAATTTAATCCATATATAGATCCGGTGGAAGAGGCCAATCCTGCATTAGGTCTGAGAGCCGTCAGATTTTGCCTGGAAAATGAAGATATGTTTATTACCCAGATCAAAGCCATTTTGCGGGCTGCGGCTTTTGGTAATATCAATCTTCTGATTCCTATGATTTCCTGTGTTGAGGAAATTATCGGTGTGAAGTCATGTATTGACAAGGCCGTTATTGAACTGGAGGCCGAAGAACGAATATTTAACAAAGATGTTCCGCTGGGGATTATGATAGAGGTGCCCTCTGCCGTGATGATGGCCCGGGAGCTTGCCGGATATGTTGATTTTTTCAGCATAGGCACCAATGATTTGATTCAGTACTCAATGGCCATTGACCGTCGCAATCGCAGGGTGGCGCATCTTTATCAGGCACTGAACCCTGCGGTGTTGAAGATGATCCGGCTTATCGTGGATGCGGCAACTGAAAATAATATTGAACTGGTCATGTGTGGTGAAATGGCGGGAGATGCCATTAATCTGCCTGTGCTCCTTGGGCTGGGGCTGACCAATCTGTCCATGAATGCCGGTGCCATACCCGTTATCAAAAAAATGACACGATCCATGGATGTAACAAAAGCACGACAAGATGCCCAAACGATTCTTGGATTTCAAACGGTTCAGGAAATTGTCGATTATATTCAAACGGAATACAAGGATCTTTTGCCTTATAAGGATAGTGAGGAATAAGCCATGAATGCAAAATACACAAAACTGATTGCCACCAATAAAAAAGCCCGGCATAATTACCATATTGATGATGAGTATGAAGCCGGTATTGTGCTGGTGGGTTCAGAAGTTAAGGCCATTAGAGAGGGCCGGGTCAGTTTCAAAGATTCTTACGCAGATATTAAGCGCGGAGAGGTTTTTTTGCGTCAGCTTCACATTTCTCCCTATGCGTTTGCATATAACGGCAACCATGAATCCATGCGTACCCGTAAACTTTTGCTGCACAGCTATGAGATTAAAAAGCTGGTCGGTAAGATAAAAGAACAGGGGTATACCCTGGTGCCGTTAAAAATTTATTTTAAAAATGACAAAATAAAGATCCTTTTAGGCCTTGGTAAAGGTAAAAAGCTTTATGACAAAAGGGAAACCATTAAGCAGCGGGATGTCAAACGGGATATGGATCGTGAAAGGAAAAAATATTCTTGATGATAAAATTGTTGACTCCAATATTCTTAGTATTATATTAATAGCGGTTACTTGATCTTTTACAATTTGGGGGCGTAATGGTTTCGACGGAGATTTTGACGTCCATGGTAGCATGTCGAGTGTTTGTCAGCTCGTAAACTTGGCAAGATTTAAACATAATCGC
>JAKSBO010000579.1 GCA_022361095.1 Desulfobacterales bacterium
AAAATTCGGGGCTTCCGGGTGGAACCGGGTGAAATCGAAAAACAGATCCTGAAGCTTGACGCCATCCGACAGGCGTGTGTGCTAGCCAGGGAGGCAGGGGAAAACCATTTCGAACTGACTGCCTATATTACCGCAGATGTACCTATGGAAAGCAATGATCTTCGAGATTTCCTGAAACTCACCCTCCCGGACTATTCGATTCCCGTATTTTTCACCCAACTGGAGAAAATGCCCCTGAATCCCAATGGAAAGATCGATCGAAATGCATTACCCGCTCCGGATGCATATCGCCGGTCTTCGGGTGAAACTCACATACCTCCCCTGACGGAGACGGAAAAACGGCTTGCACAGATTTGGGAATCGGTGCTCGGACAGCTTATTTGCCAAAACGGGTTTGAACCAAAAACCTGTGCTGTTAAGCTTCTGGTTGCAAGGGATGGCCGGCCGGGCCGGAATGTATTTGCCGCCGCCTTTATCCGCACCTATGTGCACCGCCTTGAAATGCTCGGTAAAGAGGGTCTTGACCTGATCAGCTTTCCCCATGCCCGGCACTCCTTTCTGGCAGATCATAAATCCATGAATTACCTGTTTTACGATCGGGCACGTGCTTTTGCCCTGGAACATGGGGCGGATGAATCCCTGATTTTAAATTCGGACGGCACTGTTTCTGAAACAAATACCTGCAACATCTTCGCGCTGGAGGGGAAAAATATAATCGTGCCTGACTCCCGTCATGTGCTTAATGGGATAACGCTTGGCTCGGTTATAAAAATTATGCAAAATAAAGGCTTCACTGTCAGTCATGTTTCCGCAGACGTTGAAACATTTTGCCTTCAGCCGTACGTGTTTGTGACCAATGCGCTCATGGGCATGGTTCCGGTTAGGCGTATTGACAAGACGCTTTTTGATATGGATAGTCTGCTGTGCCGTAAAGTTAACGAAGTTCTCTTTCCTTCTTGCTGAACAGGCCTGGGCGGCGTGTCCGGAATTTCCGAACTTGATAAATTGGTAATCCTGGTTTTTATCTGTTATTAATTGGCAGCCTTGAATTTAGGGGCCGGATAGGCTATTTTTTTTATTCGTTTCTGACAGCCATGGGATAAGATGGTCTGTCGGAAACGAAACAAGAGGGTAATTCCAGATTCTATTGAGACCTTTTAAAACTATAATGGATAGGGCAATGAAATACATCAAGCTTATAGGCCTTTGTGCGTTCCTGTTCGTTTTTGCAGGATCTGCCTTGGCCGGTCCCAGGGCCGTGCCTGTGGCGCCTGTTTTTGAGTTTGAGCCTGTGTTTGAAGGCGAAGATTTAACCCATGTTTTTATAATACAAAACCAGGGCGACGCTCCTTTGAATATTACCGGGGTGCGCCCGCCTTGAGGTTGCGATAAAAAAGCCTATGACAGGCAGATTCCTCCGGGCGGGGAAGGTGAAATTACAATTGGCGTTAAGACCAGAGGGTATGGCGGGCGCGAGTTGGTTAAAAATATTTTGGTCAAGACCGATGATCCTCAAAATAAGAAATTTTATTTGAAAATTTTAGGCAAAGTTAAAGAGATCATCAGGGTCAGTCCCGGGATTGTGAGCCTGAGCGGGGCACCCGGCCAGACCTTAAGTGATGTGGTTACAATCGAGCCGATGCTAGGAGACAAGCTGAATATCCTCAGCCTGAAGCTTAAGTCGAATAAACAGATAAAGGCTGAGTTGATCAAGCCCGGCCTGGATAATAAAAACTGGCGGGTCAGGGTATCGTGTTTTTCCGATCGTTCTACCGATATTTATGACTCTATTACATTGATGACAGATAACCCCAATAAACGTCGCTTGGGCATCAAGGTTTATGCAATTTTTGAAGAGGCCGAGCATAAGTGAATTTAAGGATACAACCAAATTAATAAATAGCCCCAAGGAATCTAAACAGAATGGATACAGCAGGAATTAAGGCCGTTGTGTTTGACTGTGACGGTGTCATGTTCGATACGGCCCAGGCCAATCGAAAATTTTATAACGAGATCCTGAAACGTTTTAACAAACCGCCCCTTGACGACGAGCAGTTTCAAAATATTCATATGATGACGGTAACCACTGCCGTTGAATATCTTTTTCCTGAAATGGACGACCACCGGCCTGTCTACGAGATGATTAAACGTATCGGCTATGCATCCGTGATCCCCTTCATGCGGATGGAACCGGGCCTGCTTGAGTTGCTTGATGCCATAAAGCAGGCAGGACTGGTGCGTGGCGTGGCCACAAATCGAACAAATACCATGGGAAAAGTACTTATTGAACATAGGCTGAAAAAGGCATTTGATATTGTTGTTACGGCATCTGATGTGGCCAATCCCAAACCCCATCCTGATCAGCTTGATAAAATTATGGGATCCTTTGCGCTGCTGCCCCGGCAGATTGTGTTCATCGGGGAT
>JAKSBO010001003.1 GCA_022361095.1 Desulfobacterales bacterium
ACCAATGAGCCTGGAGACGGCATGCTTTTCCATATATTCACTCATGTCAAAGCGTAAAAATGTAATGCCCATGTTGGATGCCAGTTGTCTGGCCACTTCGGTTTTTCCAACCCCTGTAGGTCCCATGAAAAGGAATGAACCGATGGGGCGGTCCGGTGCTGCAAGCCCGGCCCGGGATCTTTTGATCGCCGTGGTCAGGGTTTCGATGGCATCGTCCTGGCCGAATATCACGTTGAGCAGTTTGCCGGGCAAAGACTCCAGTGAGGACTTGTCTGCCACAGTTGTTACGCTGGAAACCGGTACTTTGGCAATTTTGGCCACGATCTTTTCAATATCCTTGGGGCTGACACTTTTGCGCCGGCTGTCCGCCTGAAGTTTCAAAAAGGCGCCGGCCTCATCAATAACGTCGATGGCCTTATCCGGCAAGAACCGGTCATTAATATATTTATCTGACAGGTAGGCCGCAGCTTCTATGGTTTTATCCGGGTATTTCAGGCCGTGGTGTTCCTCATAGCTGCTGCGCAGGCCTTTGAGGATCTCGGTGGTTTCCTCTACAGTGGGCTCCGATACTTCTATTTTTTCAAAACGCCTGGAAAAAGCCCGGTCTTTTTCAAAGTGGTTTTTGTACTCTTCATAGGTGGTGGTGCCCAGGCACTTGATATCTCCGGAGGAAAGTGCCGGTTTAAGGATGTTGGATGCATCCATGGAGCCTGATGTGGTGGCGCCTGCACCCACAACCGTGTGGATTTCATCAATTACCAGAAGCGCATTTTCCTTCTCTTCCAAAGCGGAAATAACATCCTTAAGACGCTGTTCAAAATCTCCCCTGTATTTGGTGCCTGCCAAAAGGGCGCCCATATCCAGAGAGTACAGTTCACAGTTTTCAAGCAGATCCGGTACGGTTTTGTCGTTAATTTTCAATGCCAGGCCTTCTGCGATGGCTGTTTTTCCAACGCCGGGATCCCCCACGAGGATGGGATTGTTTTTCCGCCGCCGGCAAAGCACTTGCATCACCCGTTCGGTTTCCAGGGCTCTGCCGATCAGGGGATCAATTTTTTTGTCCTGGGCCCGTCTGATCAAATCGGAAGTAAATAATGCCAGAGGATCTTTTTTCTTCGGGCGTTTGGGCTTTGGATCAGCCTGCTGGAAAAGTTGCTGGGGCTTGTCTTCCCCGGATAACTCTTTTTTCTCTTTACCGTCATCGTGGGAGATGTGTCTGAGTACATCCAGGCGGGTAATGCCTTCGGATTCCAGATAAAAGGCTGCGTGGGAATCCTTTTCCTGAAAAATGGATGCCAGGATATCCCCAAGATTGACTTCTGATTTTTCAGCGGACCTGGCATGGTTGATGGCGCGCTGAATCATGCGCTGGAATCCGATGGTCTGTTGGAGCACATACTCTTCACTGGTCTCTATTTTAGTCAATTTTTCATCAAAGAATTTTTCAAGATCCTCTTTGATGTGATCAGGGCTGCCCCCGCATTTTTCAATGGTTTCAAGTCCGGCTTCATGATTGACAATGGCGTAAAGGACATGTTCGACACAGACGTACTCATGTCTTCTTTTTTTTGCTTCCCGAACGGCAAACCCGAGAGCTGTGGATAGTTCTTTGCTGATCATATACCATTTACTCCTTTTCCATTGTACTTTTTAAGGGAAACCCTTTGCTGCTTGCCAGATTATGTACTGTCTTGACTTTTGTTTCAGCTATTTCCCGGGGATAAACACCGCATACGGCTTTTCCCTTATTGTGTACATTAAGCATTATTTGTGTGGCTTTTTCAAGAGATTTTCCGAATACCTGAACCAGGATATCCACCACAAACTCCATGGTTGTATAATCGTCATTGTGTAAAAGCACCTTATACATAGGCGGACGATCCTCACGTGTGTCCTGGGATATTTTGGGGCGGGTTTTAGAATCAGTGGCTGTCATATTAACCTTGGGTCCAATTGATTTAAATTATAATCCCAATATAGTGCAACAATACGTTCATCTTTGTTCTGGGACAAGTCTGGCTGTTGACAAGCCAGACCGGCCCGTTGTTGTTATTGCCCGCAGCATTTTTTATATTTTTTGCCTGAACCGCAGGGGCAGGGGTCATTTCGTTGGACCTTTTCAGATGAGCGCCTCACCGGCTGCTTGGGGGCGGATTCGTCAGCATGGGAAGAGAAGGTCAGATCCTGCTGTTCTTCCTGTTTCATCTCCTCAATCTGGGTAGGAGAAGCGATCTGAATTTTAAACAGGATATCCACCACTTCCTGTTTGATCCGGTTCATCAGGTCCTGGAACATATCAAAGCCTTCTTTTTTGTAAATGCGCAACGGATCCTGCTGGGCATACCCCCGAAGGCCGATACCTTCTTTTAAATGGTCCATATTTAAAAGGTGCTCCTTCCATCTGGTGTCCACGGTCTGGAGAATAATAAACCGTTCAACGTGGCGCATGATTTCAGGACCGTATATCTCTTCTTTTTTCTTATACAGGGCCTGGCTTGCATCAAATATAAATTGCGCAAGCCGGTCGGCAGAAAAATTTTCCTGCACAGGCTCATCCAGGGGAAGATCCATATTGAACTGACCTTTAATGGCCGATGAAAGTCCGTCTATATCCCATTCCTTAAGTGGGGTTTTGTCTAGCACAAATCCTTCCACAAGGTCATAGGAAACATCTTCCATCATATCCCGGGCTGCCTCTTTGAGATCTTTTGAGGTCAGTGCCTGGCGGCGCTGACGGTAAATGATCTCCCGCTGCTGGTTCATGACATCATCATATTCAAGCAGGTGCTTTCTGATTTCAAAGTTGTGCCCTTCCACCTTGGACTGGGCGTTTTCAATGGCTTTGGATATAAATTTATGCTCAATGTGTTCGCCTTCTTCAATACCCAATCTGTCCATAACGGCATGAATCCGGTCCCCACCGAAAATTCTGAGCAGATCGTCTTCCAGGCTTAAATAAAACCGGCTGCTTCCCGGGTCGCCCTGGCGGCCGGACCGGCCCCGCAACTGGTTGTCAATCCGCCGGGATTCATGGCGGGAGGTGCCTAAAATATGAAGCCCGCCAAGTTCTTTCACCCCGTCTCCCAGCTTGATGTCCGTACCACGTCCGGCCATGTTGGTGGAAATGGTCACAGCACCTTTCTGGCCTGCATTGGCCACAATTTCAGCCTCTGCTTTATGGTGTTTGGCATTAAGCACATTGTGTTTTATCCCTTTTTTCTTAAGTTTCTCACTGAGGGATTCGGAGACATCAATGGAGATGGTACCCACCAGCACAGGCTGGCCTTTTTTGTGCAACTGGATAATTTCCCTGATGGCTGCATCGTATTTTTCCTTCTGGGTTTTGTAAATCAGATCTGCCCGGTCTTCCCGGACCATGGCCTTGTGTGTCGGGATGACCAGCACGTCCAGGTTATAAATCTTTTTAAATTCCTCTGCTTCCGTATCCGCTGTCCCGGTCATACCTGACAGCTTGTCATACATTCTAAAATAATTCTGGAAAGTGATGGAGGCAAGGGTCTGGTTTTCATTTTCGATTTTAACCCCTTCTTTGGCCTCAAGGGCCTGGTGCAGACCTTCGGAGTACCGGCGGCCACTCATGAGCCGGCCTGTAAATTCGTCTACAATGACGACCTGGCCGTTTTTTACAATGTAATCCGTGTCACGTTTGAAAATGACATGAGCTTTTAACGCCTGGTTAAGGTGATGCAAAAGCTCTATATTGGCCGGATCATAAAGGTTGTCCACATTGAGCAGTTTTTCACCCTTGGCAATGCCGTTTTCGGTAAGGGATACGGTTTTGGATTCTTCGTCCAGGGTGTAGTCGGTCTCTTTTTGAAACGCCGGGATAATGGTATTGGCCTGGGTGTAAAGGTGAGTGGATTTTTCAGCCGGCCCTGAAATGATTAAAGGCGTTCTTGCCTCGTCAATGAGAATGGAGTCCACCTCATCCACGATGGCAAAGTTCAGATCGCCCTGGGCGAGTTCCTCGGGGTCGAATTTCATGTTGTCCCGCAGGTAGTCAAACCCGAATTCATTGTTGGTGCCGTATGTAATGTCCGCGGCATAGGCTGTTTTACGGTCCTGAGGCCCCATGTCATGCAGGATCACCCCTACGGTCAGTCCTAGAAAATTATAGACCTGGGACATCCATTCCGCATCGCGTTTGGCCAGATAGTCATTGACCGTAACAATGTGAACCCCTTTGCCGGTAAGGGCATTGAGATAAGCGGGCAGGGTGGACATCAATGTTTTACCTTCACCTGTTTTCATCTCTGCAATGATGCCGCGGTGCAATGCAATGCCGCCAATGAGCTGAACATCATAGTGGCGAAGCCCAAGGGTACGCACCGAGGCTTCCCTGACCAGGGCAAAGGCTTCAGGGAGAATGTCGTCCAGGGTCTCTGAGTTTGTTAAACGGTTTTTGAACTCAGTGGTTTTTTCACCGATCTGGGTATCTGACAGGGCTTGAACCTGGGGTTCAAATTCGTTGATTTTGTCAATAATAGGCTGAATTTGTTTTAGAATTCTGTCGTTGCTGGATCCGAAGATTTTAGTAAGAACTTTGAGTACCATGTAAACGCTGCCTGTTTAAATTTAGAGGTCATTTAAGTTTGTCAGTACAACATATAAGCATTCTTCCAGGAAATAAAAGAGAAAAAATAATTCGTGCCCATTTTATTACCGGTGGACACGAATTCTCTTTTGGGTGGAATAAAGTATAACTGATGACCGCTAATTGAGGATATATTTCGCAGGATTGACCGGGGTGCCGTTGACGAGAACCTCATAGTGAAGATGGGGGCCTGTGGTCCGGCCGGTATTGCCTAAGGTGGCAATGGCCTCGCCGCGTTTGACATGCTGGTTTTTTTTCACCAGAATATCCCTTAAATGAGCGTATTTGGTGGCCTTCCCGTATCCGTGGTCAATGATGATAACATTTCCGTAGCCGGATTTTCTACCGGCAAAGACCACTTTGCCGGCCGCAGTTGAAACAATCTTAGTCCCCATTCGGTTGGAGATATCAAGACCTGAATGAAACGTCCTTCTCCCGGTGAATGGAGATTTGCGGTAGCCAAAGGGAGATGTGATAACACCCGAAACCGGCTTGATGGATGGGGAGGCCGCCAGCAGGTTCTTCTTTTGCTGCAGTTTTTCGATTAGGTAATCAAAATCTAATTTTTCTTTTTCCGCAACGGATTCGATTTGTTTTACCTGGTGGTGCATTTCCCGTATCAGGGCGTTGTGACGGGTATTAAGGGGGAGTTCCTGATCAAGGTCCGTTTCCGAAACGCCACCGATACCCAAAAGGCCTGAGGATTGTCCTGATTTGTCAATGTCGGCGATAAGGCGTACCTGGTTTTCTAATTGATCAAGTTTTGTGACCTTCTCTTTTAATCCTTGAATTTCTCCGGCAAACAGTTGAATCTGGCGCCTTTGATCTTCAAGCTCGATTTTCTGGTTAATGATTGTTTCACGCAGGGCGGTATTGTTAAGGTCGGTGTGTTTCAGTAAATAATAGTCATGACCGAGGTAGGATACAACTCCGGCGCAGACAAGGACAAGAAATGTAGAACAAAGTAAAAACGATTTGCTCAGCGAAATCTCTCTGATCCTTGAGTGGTTGCTTGAATGAAACCATATTTTGATTCGATTTTTCATCTGCATATTAATACAAGTTTTTTAACATCCGTGTCAAGTGGAAATGCGCTTATAGCGGGGTTTGCACCCAATCCAACCCTGCTTTTTCGTCAATGGAGAACATGATATTCATATTCTGAACCGCCTGTCCGGCAGCACCCTTGAGCAGATTGTCAATGGCCGAAACCATTATCAGACGGCCCGATTCAGGTTCCAGGTGAAAACCGATATCGCAAAAGTTGGTCCCCTTGATATGGGACATATTCGGAAATTTACCCGGGGGTAAAATCCTGATGAAAGGCTCGGTTTCATACCATTTACTAAGGGCGTCGCGAATTTGCTTTTCGTCAATATCTTGACGAATTTGGGCATAAATGGTTGAAACCATGCCCCGGGTTACAGGCACCAGGTGGGGAACAAAGGTCAGGGAGACAGGCGTTCCTGCCACACCTGTCAACACTTCGTTAATTTCAGGGGTATGCCTGTGGTTGCCCACTTTATACGGGCCAAAGGATTCATTTACCTCACAAAAGTGGGTGGTCAGGGAAAGAGAGCGGCCTGCGCCACTGACCCCGGATTTTGAATCTGAAACCAGGCCCTGTGCGGAGATCAGCTTTTCCCTGAGCAGTGGAACCAGAGGAACAAGGATGGATGTCGGGTAACAGCCCGGGTTTCCGATTATCCTTGCGTCTCTGATCTGCTCACGGTTGAGTTCACATAATCCGTAAACGCTCTCTTCCAAAAGTTTTGGGGCGGTGTGGGGCTGGTATACCGCTTCATATGCTTTGATATCATTGAACCTGAAGTCTGCTGAAAGGTCTATAACTTTGATGCCCTGATCTATCAGTTGTGGTGCAAACGCCATGGATACCTTGTGGGGAAGGGCTAAAAATGCGACATCTATTTTTCCTGAAAGCATCTTGGCGTCAAAGGGCGTACATACCAGGGATTCGAATCCGCGCATGGACGGATAGATGTCGGTAAATGATTTTCCCTGGTAAGTGTTCGAGGTCACTGCTTCAAGGCAGGCCTTGGGGTGATTAGAGATCAGTTTGACCAGTTCCAGGCCGGTATAGCCTGATGCGCCGATTATTGCTGTTTTAATCATTTTTTGTAAGTCTTTAATCTTATTGTTTATATTCACTGCCTGCACCCATGCCCTTTGGGGGACGCAAAATTTCCGCCTTGCGCGGGTGAGTTTGCGTCCAAACACTAAGATAAAATCATCAATTGTGCAAACCTTAATTGATTATTTTTTTTTAAGTGTCCCAAGAAATATCTTTGATCATGAAATGATTTTAATGAAATCGTAACGAAATATAAAAATTGCCTTAATAAAACTTATAAACCTCAAACATTTTAAAGATATAAATTTCAAGCATTTTAAGGGTTAAGCAGAGTTCAATACGATTAATATAAAATCTGGATTGATGGGCTCGTGTCAAAATGGGGAATTAATTTTGCCGGGTACCTTAATTAATTTAGTGTCAGGAGAGACTTATGAAGAAAATGTTTGCGGGTATTTCTGCACTTGTGGTTTGTTTTATAACGGTGACCGGTATCTGTTTTGCCGGTGAGCTGGTCCTCAAAGGGTCTACAACCGTTCTTCCCATTGCCCAGAAGGCTGCCGAGGCCTATATGGCAGATCATCCCGATGTAAAAATTTCCCTTTCCGGCGGCGGCTCCGGCAACGGCATAAAGGCCCTTATTGACGGGACCACCCATATTGGTAATACGTCCCGGTTTATTAAGACCAAAGAGGTGGAAACAGCCGTAAACCGAGGGGTTTATCCCGTACCTTTCCGGATCGCCCTTGACGCGATTGTTCCTGTGGTTCATCCATCCAATTCAATATCGAACCTGACCATGACCCAGTTAAAGGAAATTTATCTTGGCAAAATCAGGGACTGGAAACAGGTGGGGGGCACTCCGGGTAAAATTGTTGTAATCTCCCGGGACAGCTCTTCAGGCACCTTTGGGGTTTGGAAGGAGTTGGTCATGCTCAAGGAACGGGTGGTGCCCAGTGCCCTGACCGTGCCCTCCAACGGCGGTATTGTCCAGGCCATTGCCAATACCCCCGGTGCCGTCGGATATATCGGGCTCGGTTACCTGAATAAAGATCTTAAGGCTCTGACCGTTGACGGTATTGAGGGCACCGAAGAGAATACCCTGAACGGCATCTATCCCATTTCCAGGGCATTGTTCATGTTTACCGACGGCTGGCCCAAGGGGGACACCATCTCGTTTTTATCGTTTATCCTGTCAAAGAAAGGCCAGGAACTGGTGAGAGAGGCCGGCTCCATCCCTCTATTTTAAAATCCGTTTCAAACTGATTAAAACCCGGAGGCCGGATCTTCCTGTGGATTATGCGGGAAGTTGCGGCCTTCGTAACGTGGCTTACCGCCGACAGATGAAGTGGGATTCTCATGGGACATAATCTTACCGATAAAGGAATTCATTCGGTTTTTTTTCTTGTGGCGCTGTTCTCCATTACCGCCCTGGGACTGATCATGGTCTTTTTGTGTAAAGAGGGCGCCGGTATTTTATCCCATGTCAGCTTACGGGATTTTCTTTTCGGCCATTACTGGTACCCCACGGATGAACCGCCGGATTTTGGTATTTTCCCCCTGATTGCAGGGTCATTGAGCGTTACGGTTTTATCCGGGCTCATGGCTGTTCCACTGGGGATCATGACAGCGGTGTACCTTGCGGAGATTGCCTCTCCCAAAGTGGCGGAGGTGGTCAAGCCCATTGTGGAGCTTATGGCATCCATGCCGTCGGTGGTGATCGGATTTTTCGGCATGGTGGTGGTGGCCCCTTTTATCCAGGATCTGTTTAATATTCCCGTGGGGCTGAACCTGTTTAATGCATCATTGATGCTGGCCTTTATGGCGGTACCCACCATATGTTCCATATCCGAGGACGCTATCTTTTCAGTGCCCATGGCCCTGAAAGAAGCCTCCTTTGCCCTGGGCGCCTCCCATTTTGAGACCATTGCCGGGGTGGTTTTGCCGGCCTCATTGTCCGGGATCTGCACGGCAGTTATCCTAGGGTTGTCCCGGGCCGTGGGGGAAACCATGGTGGTGCTGATGGCAGCCGGCGGGGCTGCCATGATTCCGGGTTCCGTGTTTGATCCGGTACGGCCCATGCCGGCAAGCATTGCTGCTGAAATGGCCGAAGCCCCCTTTGGCGGTGAACATTACCATGCCCTGTTTGCCATCGGCATTGTTCTGTTTTTGTTCACCTTTGTTTTTAACATGATTGCCGACCATATATCCTACCGCTTCAGGCAGGTGGGCGAGGCCTCGTTATAGATGATGGACGCCAAACGAAAAATAACCCAGACCCTTGCTTTTATTCTGATCCGCTTGGCGGCACTCATTAACGGTGCTGCCCTGATGGTGATGATTTACTTTATCCTGGTGCGGGGGGGCAAGGCGCTTTCGTGGGCGTTTTTTACCCAGGCCCCGCGGGAAAGTATGACCGCAGGGGGGATCTTTCCCTGCATCCTGGGCACTTTTTTATTGTGCCTTGTCACGATTTTTGTGGCCCTGCCCATTGGGGTGGCATCTGCCATCTATCTTAATGAATATGCCGGCCAGGGAAAGGTTGTTCGTTTGATCCGGCTGGGAATAAATAATCTGGCCGGTGTGCCGTCCATTGTTTTCGGTCTGTTCGGCCTGGCTTTTTTTTGTATTGTTTTGAAAATGGGCGTATCCATTGCTGCAGGGGGGCTGACCCTCGGCATCATGACCCTGCCGGTGGTCATCGGGGCTTCGGAAGAAGCGTTGCGGGCCGTACCGGAAACCTACCGGGAAGCCTCCCTGGCCGTGGGCGCCAGCAAGTGGCAGACCATCCTGCGGGTGGTGCTGCCCAGTGCGCTTCCGGGCATAATCACAGGTTCCATTCTCGGCATGAGCCGGGCTGCCGGTGAAACCGCCCCCATTATGTACACTGGGGCCGTGTTTTTTACCCCGGAACTGCCGGGGTCAATTTTTGATGAAGTCATGGCACTGCCGTATCATATTTATGTGCTGGCCACAGCCGGGACAAACATTGAGGCCACCCGTCATCTTCAGTATGGTACGGCCTTGGTGCTCATTGTCCTGGTGTTTGGCATGAACGTTTTGGCCATATATCTGAGATCGCGAATGAGGCGGAAACTGAAAGGATAAATTTGCTGTATGGAACCGGTTGTTAAAATGCAAACCCGCCACCTCGATTTTTTTTACGGCGATTTTCAAGCCCTGCATGACATCAGTATTGATTTTATGGAAAACCAGGTAACGGCATTAATCGGTCCGTCGGGCTGTGGCAAAAGCACGTACCTGCGCTGCCTGAACCGGATGAATGATCTGATTGCCGGAACCCGGGTAAAAGGGCAGGCCATACTGGGCACCGATAATATCTATGATCCGTCAGTGGATGTGGTGACCCTTCGGCGGCGGGTGGGCATGGTGTTTCAAAAACCCAATCCCTTTCCCAAGTCCATTTTTGAAAATATTGCCTATGGCCTGCGGGTGAACGGGATCAAGGACAAAGCCGCCATTGCCCGCCAGGTGGAAGAGAGCCTGAAACAGGCGGCCATCTGGGATGAGGTGAAAAACCGGCTGGATAGTTCCGCTTTAGGGCTTTCCGGAGGACAGCAACAGCGGTTGTGCATTGCCCGGGCCCTTGCCATTAAACCGGAGGTTTTGCTCATGGACGAGCCGGCATCTGCCCTTGATCCCATTGCCACCCAGAAAATCGAGGAATTAATCGCGAAGCTGTCAAGCCGGCTGACCATCATTATTGTGACCCATAATATGCAACAGGCGGCAAGGGTGTCAGACAGGACCGCATTTTTTTACATGGGAAAGCTGGTGGAGATCAATGATACCCGGGTGCTGTTTTCCAACCCGGATTTCAAACAGACAAAGGATTATATCTCGGGCAGATTCGGATAACAGCCGCTGCTGCCTGGTTGAAACTTCGTTTTGCTTTAAATTTTGTTCCCGCGCTTGCTCCGGACGATGGTAAGAAATAAACATGTCTGTAATAAAAGACTGAAGAAAGCCTAACAATAATAAGATAGTTGAATGTAATCTATCTTGTATAAGATTTTTAATAAGTTTTTAGGGCCTTTCATTGTTAGTTTTTGGATGATGGGGTGTTGGTAGTCCAGGTCAAATATGACTGTTATCGGGTGCTTTAAAAATTCATATATCCTGATTTATAACGGAAGGTGCATGCTATGGAAACCGTACTGATTGTTGATGATGAAGAGGATATTGTTGAATTAATTCAATATAATCTGACCGGACAGGGGTATACCGTTCTCACGGCACTGTCAGGGGAGCACGGCATATCATTATCCATTTCTCACGTTCCCGATCTTATCATCCTTGATCTGATGCTGCCGGGGATCGGCGGTCTAGATGTCGCCAAATATTTAAGACGGAAAGCGGAGACAAAAAATATTCCCATACTCATGCTCACAGCAAAGTCAAGCGATGCCGATATCATCACAGGCCTTGAATCCGGGGCCACGGATTATATGTGCAAACCCTTTGGCATAGATGTGCTTATGGCAAGGGTCCGGGCTATTTTAAGGCGGCATGTGCCAGAAAGCGTAAAAGAGGAGTCAGACGATTTGGAAAACGGGCTTGTCATAAACCGGAACAGGTATCAGGTCAAGGTAAACGGCAAGCCTGTAAACCTGACCTTGACGGAGTTCCAGCTCTTATCTTTTCTGGCCAGCAAAAAGGGGTGGGTGTTTTCGCGCAATCAGATCGTGGATGCCATACATGGAACGGATTATGCCGTGACGGACAGGAGCATTGATGTCGTGATCTCTGGCCTGCGCAAAAAACTCAAACCCAAAGCCCATGTCATTGAAACGGTCAGAGGCGTGGGGTACCGCTATAGAGAGTGAATCTCGGGTTAACAATATAATCGTTTTGTATTAAAGCCCCCAAGCCAAAAGGCCCCTGTGCTTTCCATATGCGTGGAAAACAAACAAAATTAAATAAGCAAGCTGAGCGGGATGCCTTCAATAATTCGAAACAGGCTCCAGTGTTGGCCCGAAAGCAACGCCACTCGTTCGTATGGGCTTTTCTGATTTCCGCCGCCCTCATCTTAATTCCTGTCAGCCTTATTCCTGAATTCTGGTATAGTCCGCTCAACCGTTTGACGGCAAACCTTTCGGCTGTTTTCATGCGGATGATGGGAATGACGCCCGTGGTCCGGGGCGCCAATATCCGTCTGAGCGATTTCTCTGTCACTGTTATTTCCGAATGTTTGGCAATTCATTTGACTGCTCTTTTTGCTGCCTTTATATTCGCTTTTCCGGCCAGCCGGATTCAGAAACTGGTCGGCATCGTAGCCGGCGCAGTATTGATTTCAGGCATTAACAGCATTAGGATTGGTGTGGTCACGATGGTGGGCCATTTTTTCCCAAATCTATTCGAAGTGTTTCATATCTACCTGGGGCAACTGGGTATGCTTTCCACCGTCGTGTTGATATGCCTGTTCTGGTGCCGCAAAGTGTCCGACCCTGACTTTTTAGAAAGGCCTGCTAAGTTTTTTTTTCGATTTCTTTCCTTCTCCTTTGTGCCGTTTCTTCTCTGGCTGCCATTGAATCGTGTGTATCAAAGTATAGTGGACGGTTTCGTTGAAAAGTTATTTTCAGCAGCTTCTTATGACATCATGATACCGCTTAATCATGATTTTTATTACCAGTCATTCAGCCTCGTAACAATGACCGGACTTCTGTTTGCTGTCAAGTCGGTTCAACTTCCCACCCGGCTCCGCTGGTTTGCTTTTGGCTTTTTCGTGTTGACGCTGCTTCAGATCGCCATTCGTATGTGCAATACATGGATTACGGCATTCCATATGCAGTGGGTGGAAGCCATTTCACAAATTGTCTATTTCTTGTGCACCCAGGCAATCCCCTTGGGAATTGGACTGGTCTTTTTGATGAAAGTTCGAGCAGAAAAATAAAATAGAAGTAATTTAACAGCTTAT
>JAKSBO010000884.1 GCA_022361095.1 Desulfobacterales bacterium
GATGGTATCTATGATTTTAAAAAACATCTTTTTTAACAAAGAATCCGGCGTTTCACCGGATTCCTTGAACCTTTTTTTATGAGCTATTTGCTTATAGCTGACAGCTTATTGGTAGTCAGGGGTCATCAGTTTCTTATAATTTGCATACCCTGCCCTGAAATCCCGCTGGGACTTGAGCACTTTAGCAAAAAACGGGTCTTTTGCCGCTTTTTCATCAAGAAGCTTGTCCGCCTCTTTGGCCAGTTCTTTCTGGATTTCTGGGCTTAAGTATTCAATCTGCACACCCTTTTCCTTGAAATAGGCCAACGCTTTAATGTCCTCATTGATGCAATGGGTGAGCATGCGCATGGTCACGGACTGTGCTGCCACCTTGACGATCTCCTTGAGGTCATCGGGCAGTTTGGCCCAGGAACGCTTGTTGATGGTGATGTCCGTAATGGTTGAAATCTGATGAATGCCCGGCACCAAGAGGTATTTGGCGGTTTCATTGAATGAAAGGTCCTTGTCCATGGACGGAATGCTGAACTCACCGGCATCCAGGATATTACGCTGCAGCGCTTCATAGATTTCTCCGGCCGGCAGCATCATCACAGAGGCGCCCGCCCGGGAGAGGACCTCTCCCCAGTAGCCGCTGGTCCTGAATTTCAATCCCTTGAAATCATCCATGGTTTTGATGGGCTTGTTGGACCAGGCAAGGTCTTCGGTGGGCAGTACGCCGCAGGGTGCCACAAAACCAAGATCATAGGACTTGTATAGCGTTTTGAACAATTCCATGCCGTCGTTGTCATAGAACCAGGTCATATAAGGCACAGCGTCCATGCCAAAAGGAATATAAGCAAAAAGAGGGGCTGCCGGCAGCTTGCCCATCTGGTAGCCGGGCGAGCAGTGGGCTGCGTCAATGGTGCCCATGCGCACGCTGTCGGTTACTTCCAGGGCACCCACAAGCACGCCTGCGGCATAGCTTTTAATTTCAAGACGGCCGCCGCTCATGGCATTGACGGTTCTTGCAAATTCGTCTGCAGCCCACTGGACCATGGTACCTTTGGGCCAGGATGAGGCCATTTTCCACTTAATGGTTTTGGCAGGTGCCGGGCCGGGCATGGACAAACCAATTGCCAGCATGATCACCACCCCTAAACATACGCTTTTTACCGATTTCATTTTCTCTCCTTCTCATAGGGTCGCAGGTCGCCGGATACTTATCGGCCATGACCTGGTAATTCTACTCTATTTAATCTAATTCACTTAAGATTAAGGGCAAAATGTCTACCAAGATGCCATACACCTGTCAAGCGGATTATTTTCATTTTCAACTTCCAATAAGTTGCTAAACTACTTGTCATGTTTTGTTATGAATAGAGATTAGGTGCTGATAGACCAACTCAGCCCATGGGTGCTTTTACGTAAGTACAAAGCAAATCGATTCGGTTTTTTGATGATTTGCCGGGGCACAACTTCGGCGAAAGGCCAGGCCCAACCCGCAATAAAATCTGAAATGAACTCAGCAGCTTATCGGTTCTTTCATGGAAACCCGGTTGTAACCGATTCGTTTTTTGTATCACATAATTCTATTGGCTGAAAATTAAAATCAGGTTTGAAAAAGACTTACGGTGCAGCTTGCATAGAAATTGGTATTTTGTATTATGGTAAGCCTAAATGCAGCTTCGGAATAACACGTCAAAGGAAAGTATTCGCGTTTGTATTGGAGTTCACCGCGGCCTGTAACCTGTTTGCAAAAGGGCACAAAAAATACCCCTATAGGGGTACACAGATGCTGCCTTTATTCATTGGACCGGTAAGAACGGCATCATGCAGGATTATTGAAGTGTCACTTCCCTGAACGGGCCAACGGCAGCGAATCGACTTTCATCCAGGGTATCCATAACCTTGGCGTCACTGAGCGTCATGCGTTCTTTTTTGATCATTTTTGAAATCACGACGGAAGTTGGGCTGCCGGTATTTTTGACATATTGGGCCTCAACGCTAAAATCGTTTTGAACCGGATACCCTTTAATCAGAACAAGGGATTCCCGGATGGGGTCCAGCGCTCCCTGCCAATACCGAAGCACGAAGTTCAGTTGTCCCAGCCGCTCGGCTTCAAGCCCAAGGGTTTGGGCCAGGTGCCGGTGAAAATCATCATATTGATCTGCTCCGGGCACAGCATCCGATACCCACAGATTCTGGCGGACCAGCGTAATACTGGCCGCATTTTTTTTTAAATCCCGGGTCTCAAGCCGCAGGTCGGCTTTAATGTACCGGCATGGATATCCGCCCACCGTTTTCGTTTCAGGGTCAACTGTGATGGTGAACACCGGATCAACCACCTTGTAACGCGTATTAAGAATCTCGGCAGCCCCTTGCGCCATGGTGTTATCAGCCTGAAGCATCTTTACATGGTTCAGGTTCTCAAAGGGCAGGGTCACAATTTTGTTTTTATACCAGTCAATTTCCCTGATACGTCGTTTCTCCAACAGAAAGTGGGTGGTGTCCCGCTGCTCCTTGACCTCACCGAAAAACCGTTTCATCCAGCTTCCGGTGTAGCGGGTCTGTTTATCCACCAGCATGGCCCGTGGGGTGTACCCCACCCGAAGTTCGGATTCCTGTTTGCCCATAAGGTATTCATCACTGATATAATCATGGACAAACAGCACGTCACCCAGACAGACTGCAGCAGGCACGGCCCAGGCCAGTGCAAGCCAGATACCCGAAAACATGGCAAGGAATTTTATCAACGGCTACAGCCCCAACAGTTTTTGGTGCAGATAGGATAGAGCGAACATGGTCACCAGCGGAATCCCCAACCCGAACAGCGACCCCCAGAAAATGCTTCCGCTGGGATCAAACCCATAGGGCTTGGTATAATATAAAAGAAAATTGATACCGACCCCGGCAAACAGATAGGTATTATACCATCTGCGTTTGTTCTTTTCCCAATTTTGCAATCGTTGGTTGCGCTCTTTTTCTGTTGTCATGATTCCCTGCCTGAAATGTTTCGTCCCATGGTAAAACGCCACCCCTGCAAATGATGCCGGGGTGGCGTGAACCGATTACTCTTCCGGTCTTATATCCAGTGAATATTTCTGGATCACATCGTCTTTACAGGGTTTGGTCATCAAGCTGACGACAATGAAAAACGCAAATCCGACAAATACCCAGTAGAATTGGTGCGGTGTGCTGATTTTATTGGCCGGATCACTCAGAAAAAACCAATGATAGCTGCCCAGTTTGTATTTTGCGTACATCCATGATCCGCATGAAAGCGCCGTCATCACCAGGATGTTGGTGATGGCGGCCGTTGTCGTGGCCCGGGTCCACCAGATGCCTAATATCAGCGGAGGGCCGACGGAACAGAGGATAACGATAAATGCCGCCCCGGAGATATCCAGAACCAGCGCCGGCGGATTGAATGCAAAGAGCATACACACGAACACGATCAGTATGGTCATAACCCGTGTGGCCTGTACAGGTCTTTCCTCGGGCCATTTGCTGCCGAAGACTTTTCCCATCAGATCCCTTCCCAGTAAAACGTTCAAGACCATGGTCCAGCCCGAGGCTGTGGCCATGGCAATGGCCAATCCGCCCGCCGCCAGCACCGAAAGCAGGAAGGGGCTTTTCAACCCTTCCACTGCGGCAATCATGGAATAATCGGTGACGGATGCACCGGCAACGCCGTATGCGGTTTTCATGTGTTTAAGCACACCCATGGCGTTGGTGATGCCTTCGGTCTGCATAAGGGGATGAAGGGTTTCGATCAATACCCTGGCACCGGTGCCGATAATAACCAGCCCGCCGTACATGGCCCCGCCGATGGTTACAGCCCAGAAAACGCTGCGCCGTGCAGCCTTGATATCCTGGGTGGTGAAAAAGCGAACCACGGTGTAGGGCATGGCGGAAAAACCGAAATGCCACACAAAGAAAAAGCCCACCACACCGGTCCAAGTCGCCATAAGGGGATGGGATGCGGTCTCAGAAACATAGGGCATGTTGAAAAAATTGCCGCTGTTGGCCAGAACCGCATCGGTCAGGCCGTTCAGCCCGCCGAAGTTATAGATTACATATCCTGCGGCCAGCACCGAGGCAACGGTCATGGCAAACCCCTGAAACGCCGTTGAGATAGTGGTGGCAACCATCCCGCCGAAATAGATGTATGCAAAAACGACAACCGATGCCAGGACCACGGATAGATTAAAAGGAATTTGCAGGATGGCCAGCAAAAACAGGGCCGTGCCCACGATGGACAAAATGACGTATGCCAATCCGCCGATAAGTGTGGGAATGCCCGCCACCAGACGAAGCCATTTTGTATCATAGCGGTCTGCATAGTAATCCGTGAACGATGTCGGGGCATACTTGCGCAGGGGAGCCGCTGTCAGCAACGTCGCAATGGGCATGCCCCCGATGATACCCACAAGGGCCCACCAGAACGGGTAGCCCAAAATAAAAATAAACGCCGGCAGTCCCAGAAAACTTGCCGGACTGAAATATGTGGCGGCCAGGGCCGACCCGTTAACAATGGGACCGACTTTTCTTCCGGCCACATAAAAATCGGACGAATCCATGGACGCTTTGCGCGAATACCATCCGATATAAAATATCACTGCAAAATAGAGTACTGCACCTAAAATGACGATTGGATTAACACCCATTACTGCCTCCTTATATGTGGCTGCCGATCAGTTTTCTTGAACAATATTGACACCCGCGGGTGCATCCTGTGCCTCGTGTTTTTTCCTTGCCGCTACTCTCTCTTCTCGTTTTTCCTCGAACCTGTAGTAGAGAAAAGAGATGATGATATTCATCACCCAGAGGCCGACAATCCAGTTATAGATGTAGCAGGCCGGCACCCCCATGAATTTTTTCAGCGGAAAACCGGGGATTGTCATTTCCAAAACCATGAAAATGCCAATCCACCCATACATCAAAGCAGTTCCTGCCCAAAATATTTTCGGCATACCCTTAAACATCTGTCGTCCTCCTTTTTAAATTTCCTATGTATGGAATCCCGGGAACTTTTTCCCGGCCTCCCCCCCTTATTTTCTTAACGCCCATTGAAAACAAACGATCCCAAAGCGTCGAATGAAATTATTTAAAAAATTAAGATAAAACAATCAGCAGAAGACTGATTTTCCTGTCCGTAATGCCCTTAGTGTTTTGTAGGTTAAAGAACAAAGGACTATATAAGCAAACAACCTACAATAACAGCCATAGGCTGGCCTGGCCTGTCAACACGCCAAGGTTTGACCCACAACAAATATGGAAGAAGCTTAGTAGCTTATCGGTACTTCCATATAAAAAACAGTATAAATCTAAAAAAAGAGACTGAGGTTTTTGGCCCACGGGTTCTTGAACCGGCCCAAAACCGTAAATTTTGCCGGATACGTTAGGTATTTCAGAAGGTTTTCGTATCGACGCGAAACAACTGTTTTTCATACGAATCATAGCTTGACATTCGTCCGGCGTTATGGTTTGATTTCGCATGTTCTAAAATCTTAATTTCGCTAAAATAAAGTGGTCCTGTACAATATACTTTGATCGCTCCAAAACGTTTACAAAGAAAAATCGTTTAAAACTTTCTACATGCTGACAGTGAAAAACTGCGTTGTGCGTTCCCGCTAATTTAAACATTAACAGGCATGCCGGGGGGCTGCCGCTGGAGCGGCGATATATCAAACCAGAAACAGGCAAGGAGGAAGTGAGTGGAAAAAAAAGACTTTGAAGAAAAAATCGGTAAAGCGTTTTCCGTTTCCTTTGAAGGAGACATCGTCAAACTGACCCTGGAAAAGGTAGAGCCCCTCAAGAGGGTCAAAGGCGCCGAGCATGTTAAAAATCTAAGACAAGATCCCTTTTCCCTGGTCTTTGTCGGCCCCGAAGACATTTATCTTCCGGACAATACCTACACCATGTCCGCTGAGGGGTGGGAAGATAAGCAGATTTTTATTTCAGCCTTGAAACAAGAAAATGATGCGGGCCTTTTTTATGATGCCTTGTTTACCTGACCCGCAGGGCCTGGGCCATAAACAATAACAATTCAAACTTTAGGAGGTTTTTTCCATGATAGCCCCCTATTATGTTTTATGGCGAAATACAGATGATTGCATTCGGTTTTGCGCCCAGAAACTGGACGGAGTGCAACGGTGCCCAGATGCAGATCAGCCAGAACCAGGCATTGTACTCATTGCTCGGCAGCCGATTCGGCGGAAATGACCGAACCTATTTTTTCATGCTGCCTGACCTCTTGAGGATTATGCAAGGCACCATGGGCAGGGTTGAAAATACCCCGGTTTCCACGGCAATGATGGGGCACACACCCACCAGGCCAATATCAGCCGACAGGATGCCGATACTGATTCGGTGGGTACTGTGGATGATACCGGGGCCCTTGGCAGCAACATCCAGTCCGCCATGTATACCAATGCCGATAATCCGGTACCGTTGAAAGACGAAATCGTCACTCCTTTTGGGAGCGGTTCCGCACCGGTCCACATCAACATCCAGCCCACCCAGCCAGATGATCAAGTACGTGATTGCCCTTGACGGCGAATATCCCCGGAGAAATTAAGAAAAGGAGTCGATTATTCTGCGGAAGGGCTGATATATTACGGTATGGCAATGATATCAGGGAGGGCCCATCCCCGTGCGCATCGATACCCAGGGCAGGACCATCTCCACAACCAGCTACTACCGCGTATCCCTTAAGGCTGTCGAGGCCGTCCCACAGCCTGAGATGACGATCCGGGGCATTGTGCGGGTTCCGGCGGAGCGCCGTGCGCTTATTACCCGGATATGGCGAACGGCACTCTCCGTCCTGATTCGGGAAAGCGGATTATAGGCAGGGCCAAGTATTACGGTATTCGGTCAGGTACTAACGATCGAAGCCGGTTCCCCAGTTATACCGCCGTTTAACAAAATCAAGGGTCAAAGTAGTCTCCACGGACTTAACCCCGGATATGGTTCCCACCTGATTAAGCACCAGGTCGTTGAGATCGGCCATGGACTCAACGTTAAATTCCGCATCAATGCCGGTTGATGCACCGCTGGTTTTTACAATGAACCATAAGGCCTTGATTTGTTTAAGCTGTTCTGCCACCTGATCAATCCGCCCGATTTCCACATGAACTCTCAGGTGCCCCACCACGTTGAATCCAAGCTTAAGGGGGTTGCTGACAGCCACAATCTGAATGATCTCATCATCAATCAGCCTGCTCAAGCGGGTTCTGACGGTGGCCTCGGAAACATCAATGGCCCTTGCCATGTCAGTGTTGGATATGCGTCCGTCTTTCTGGAGCAATTTGATAATTTCACGATCAATCCGATCAAGGGGTTTCGCATGTTTCATATAATCATCCTAAATTTTATTTACACAGGCAACAAGCCTAGGTGTTATACGCATTTCGTATATTTTTCAATCAATTTTCCATTTATTAGAAACAAACACCTTAAAAAATTCGAATTTCGAATATATTTATATTGACATTCCAATCCGCTCACTTTACAAAGACAATTATTCGATATTCGCATTTTCATTTAACCAAAATACGAATACACACATACAAGCCACTTTAAAACTAAACAAATCGAAACTGTATTGTTTCGACAAATTGAAAACCAAACAGGGAGTGAATTTCATGGGTTTACCAAAAATAAAAAATTACATTGACGGAGAATGGGTTGATTCCACCAGCAGCCTTACCGGTGATATCTGCAACCCTGTCCTGGGTGAAACAATCGCTGTTGTGCCGTACGGAACCAAACAAGATGTGGACATGGCCGTAAATGCGGCAAAAAACGCTTTCAAGGAGTGGAAAGAGACCCCGCCCCTTAGCCGGGCCAGATATCTTTTTCGTCTCAAAGAGGCGTTTGAGGATGAATTTGAGGAGATCGCCCGGGTCCTTACCACGGAACAGGGCAAAGCCATTGATGAAGCCCGGGGGGAAGTGCGCCGGATGATCGAAAATGTCGAACATGCCACCGGCGTAACCACCATGATGACCGGGTATTGCCTGGAAGATATTGCCTCAGGCATTGATTCGTCCCTGTACCGCCAACCCATGGGGGTTTTCGGATGTATCGCACCTTACAATTTCCCGGCCATGGTCCCCTGGTGGTTTTTGCCCTATGCCCTGGTCACCGGAAACACCTATGTGCTTAAACCGTCGGAACAGGTCCCCATGACCCAGAGCCGCATTTTTGAAATTATTGACGATGTGGGGTTTCCCGAAGGCGTTGTCAACATGGTCAACGGGTCAAAGGATGTGGTCAATGCCATGCTTGACCACCCGGACATTGAAGGCATCTCTTTTGTGGGCTCCACCCCCACGGCCGGATATATTTATGAACGGTGCGGTGCTACGGGCAAACGAGTCCAGGCCCTGGGGGGTGCCAAAAACATTATCGCCGTCATGCCGGACGCCAATGTGGATGAAGGCATGCCCTCTTTGATCACCTCCTTTTTCGGATGTGCGGGCCAGCGGTGCCTCTCGGGTTCGATCCTGGCACCTGTGGGTGACAAGGCCTTTGCAGACGCATTCATCGATGGATTTATCACTGCCACCCGGGCCATGGGCGTGGGTGACGGACTGGATGAAAAAAACGCCATGGGACCTGTGATCAGCCAGGCCCACCGGGAGCGCATCCTGGAATATATCGAAACAGGCATCCGGGAAGGCGCAGATCTTATTTTAGACGGCCGTGATTTTACGGTTGACGGCTATCCCAACGGTTTTTTTGTGGGTCCGACGATCTTCGACAATGTCACGGCTGATATGACAATTGCAAAGGAAGAGATCTTCGGGCCTGTGGTAAGCATTGTACGCACCCCGACCCTGGACGATGTGATCGAACTGATCAATACCCGGGATTTTGCGAACGCTGCCTGTATTTACACCCAGAATGCCGCCACTGTCAGAAAAATGCGTATTGGGGCCAAGCCCGGTATGATCGGTGTCAATATCGGTATTGCCGCCCCCATGAGTTTTTTCCCCTTTGGCGGTTCCGGAAATTCCATGTTCGGGGATATCAAGGGCCACGGC
>JAKSBO010000200.1 GCA_022361095.1 Desulfobacterales bacterium
CTATACTGTCGAATCTTTTTCCGATTTTAAAAAAAACCTATCCTGATTCTTCCCGCACCTTTTGTCTTGCTTTGGCAACTTTGCAAAAATAGGGGAGGCTTCCATCCAATTGCCCTGTTTCCAGGTCTGCGTGGGCCGGGCACCATGCGCAAAGATCGTGCAGGATGCATGCGCCGCAGGTTTCGGCGTAATGACTGCATAGCGAGGTACGTTTCAGAATGTCAGGGGTGAAATGGTTCCAGGCCCGGGCCAATGTATGTTTTTTTAGATCAAGGGTGCACCCCCGGTTAACAAGGGAGGGACAAAGCTGATATTTACCGTTCCAACCGATGGCGCAGGTGTTGATGCCGGCCCGGCATTTAAACAGTGTCTCGGTATTTTGATCAACGCTGATATCCGTGTTTTTGCAATTCTGTTTTAAGGCCCGGTACCTTTGCGGGTCGTTTTTGTCCAAGGCTGCGATCTGCACCGGTGTCAGTCGCTGGGACAAAATGGTTTTGTTTCTATCGGGATCTCTATCAGCTCTCAATTGAAGGCATGGATCAAATTTAAAGGGGCGATTGGTTTTCGCCCGGCAAAAATCTGATATATTACCAAAATCTTTAAAATTGGCCTTCATGATTGTGGATTTCAAGGTTACAGGAAGACCTGCGGATAAAAGCCGCTCAATACCGGCCATGGTTGATTCAAATGTATTTTTCCGGGTGACGGATTTGTGAATTTCCGGCGTGGCGCCATAGACAGACACCTCAATTTCCCTTGGCGGATATTTTTTGAACAGCCTGATGTGCGCATCTGTTACAAGGGAAGCGTTCGTGAAAACCGAAACAAACACTCCCCGTTTTTTGATGTGGGTATAAATTTGCGGAAAATCAGGCCTGAGCAACGGTTCGCCACCACTTAGAAGTACCCACAAAACGCCTAAATCCACAGCCTGACCGGTTATATTTTTTATCTCATCCAGGGTTAACTCTTTTCCCAGGGCGTGCCGGTCGCGGGCAGGCAGATTGATATAACAATGGACACAGTCGTTGTTACACCGGGCGGTGATATCCATAACCATTGAAAGAAGAACTCTTTTTTTCCGGGCCTGCTCCCAGATAGGAAGACCTGCAATGGATATGCTGTTATCAGGCCTGTACATACCCTGCCATTTTTTTGATCATTGTTTTGACTATCCTGGCCCCAGGCAGAAAAATATAGTTCAGCAAACCTGTTTTTGAGGCCCGGGCAATGAGCTTGTTTGCCCAAGGCACCGGAATAATTTGCCGGCGGTTAAATTCAATGGTCTGAACCCGCCCCAGCAGGTCTTCCCTGTTAAACCAGCCGTCGCTTTGAAGGTTGTTGTCGCCTTTTACCTGGTACCGGTTATTTTTAC
>JAKSBO010000879.1 GCA_022361095.1 Desulfobacterales bacterium
GCCAATGACCCGGACACAGGTGCCGTGCTAAAGCAGCTTGCCGAAAATCTTGAATACGATAGTCTCCTTGCCCTGTTAGAGCAGAGGGCATTTAAGGGCAAAACCTTGGGGTGAGGCTATTGACAGCTCCGTTCCCTGGACCGTCAGTTGAAAAAGATGGTTGCCAATATAAAATATTTATGGCTCTTCTACTCCGGGAGGATTTCCTGGTACATGGGGGCGATCATGGGTTTGTCAAGGCTTTCACAGCCCTCTTCCATGACCGTCCCGTTCATCTGCTCCTTTTCGTAGGCAACCCCCCAGTCCCGCATCTGCAGCAGGATGGGGATCAATTTGACCGCAGCCGTTTCCAGGCTGTATTCCACCTTGGGCGGGACCTGCCTGTAGACCTTTCTGCGGACAAGGCCGTCGGTCTCCAGCTCCCTTAATTGTTTGGTCAGCATTCTCTGGGTGATTTCAGGGATGCTTTTTTTAAGCTCCCCGAATCGCATAACGCCTTCCCGGGCAATGTGGAAAAGGATGACCGGTTTCCATTTTCCTCCGATGATCCCCAGGGTCAGTTCAAAAAAACACCTGTACTTTCTGTCCTTGATTATTTTAACCTTACACGGTGCAGGCATCTGAAATCCTCCAATGGTATACAATTTGTAACTACGTCACAAAAAAGACCGTACTTGTTTTTATTGCCGGTGTATATTAGGCTCCTTTTAAGAATATATCAACACCATACTGCACTGCAGAAGACGGCTTTTGCCGGCAGCATGGAAAACAGGGAGGATAAGACCTTGGAGATACTTGAAGCCATTCATACCCGGAGAAGCATCAGGAAGTACCAGGACAAAGAGATCCCGGATGAGATGATCCGGACCATGCTCTCTGCAGCCATGATGGCACCCAGTGCAGGGGATGAAAGGGCATGGCAGTTCGTTGTTGTAACGGATCAGGACAAAAAAGAGCAGATTACAGCGGTTCATCCCTATGTCTCCATGATCGCCAAGGCCCCCTTGGGGATACTGGTTTGCGGGGATCTGACTAAGGAGAAATATGAGGGATACTGGCCCCAGGACTGCTCGGCCGCCATGCAGAACCTGCTTTTGGCAGCCCACGGCATCGGGCTTGGGGCGGTTTGGACCGGGATCTATCCCATGGCGGAACGCATGGAAAAATTTGTTTCCATCTTTGGCCTTCCGGACCGGATCATCCCCTTTGGCCTGGCTGTCGTGGGATGGCCCGCCCAGTCCATTCCCTCCAAGGAGAGGTTCACACAAGAGTGCGTGCATTATAATAAATGGTAAAACAGCCATGGGCTGGTCATGTCGATTCGTGCACTGATCAGCCCGCAACAGAAAGGAGAATAAAAATGAAGGTTATCGCACTGAACGGCAGCCCCAGGAAAAAAGGAAATACCGCCTGCTCGCTGAATACGGTGCTTGCCGAACTTGAAAAGGCCGGTATTGAGACCGAACTGATCCAGGTGGGCAAGGAGAAAATCCAGGGGTGCAAAGCCTGTTATGCCTGTGTGCAAAACCAGGACCAATGCTGTGCCATAAACGATGACCCGGTCAATGAATGGATTCAGAAGATCAAGTCTGCCGACGGGATTCTTCTGGGCTCTCCGGTTCACTTTTCAGGGGTTGCCGGGACAATGAAGTCGTTTCTTGACCGGGCCTTTTTTGTCTCGTCGGTAAACGGAAATCTGTTCAGGCAAAAGGTCGGTGCCGCTGTTGCTGCGGTCCGGCGGTCCGGCGGGCTTCCCACGCTAAACAGTTTGAACCATTACATCACCTATTCCGAGATGATCATGCCCTGTTCCAATTATTGGAACGTGGCCCACGGCCACGCCCCCGGGGAGATGGTGCAGGATAAAGAGGGAGAACAAATCATGGCGGTTCTGGGCCAAAACATGGCATGGCTGATGAAAACCCTTGAATTTGCAAAGGATGAGATCCCCGCACCGGAGCCGGTTCCCAAGGTCATGACAAATTTTATCCGATAGGGAGCACGTTTCAGGGAACTCCGGGTGAATTAAATCGGTCAAATGGTCCTGATGCCGGCAAACCAACTGCCGGCATCAGGTCTGACACCCTTGGTCCGATAAAGGGCTATAGAATTTGGTCTTTGTGTTGTCCCTTTCTCGTCAACTTCCTATTACCATCACCGCATCGGAATGCATACGTGTAAACGGCAGAACCGGACAAAAAAAATTAGGATTATCGTCAACATGACAATGTGTTTCATAAAAACCCTTTTCAAAAAATAAGCATATAGATTAATTGGTCATCCAACTGTTTTAAAACCTGGGCGGCCTGAGCAGACAATGAATTTTATTGGAAATGAAGTATCTCCCCGCCGAAAAGCGGGCTTTAATAAACAAAGTCAACACTGATTAAATATTAACTGTTGGGTAAAATTTTAAGGAAATCGGCAACAGCCGTTCTCACCTCTATGCGATGCGTGAAAATAGCAGCATGCTCTCCTTTTTGGGCTGCATATAATCTGGCACCGGGTATTTCTCCAGCTAACCTCTTGCCATGAGCATTGAAACCAACGATTGGATCATCCGTCCCGTGAACAATGAGAGAGGGTACCTTGATCTCATTTAATGCATAGTCATGAGTTTGGGTAATCTTAATATCATTGATTGTACCTGGCAGGCGCTTAGGCATTTCATTCATCATTCCGATTGAAAGTTCCTTGAATAGCGCCACGGTTTCATGATCTTTAATGGTTCTATATAAAATATCAGAATAAGAGATAGATTTTTTTAGTGACCTTTCAATATTTTTTTCTACTCTTTTGCGCATCATATTTGTAAGCAATGGAATATGGGCCAATATTTTTATTACATTAAAGCTGAACGGTATTGGTGTACTATTTCTGCCCCCTGTTGTTGAGCATAAAACAAGAGCGCTGCATCGCTCTTGATGCCGCAACGCAAAATGCAGTGCGGAATATCCTCCGCCAGAAATGGCAAATACAATTACTTTGCTGATATGCAAAAAATCAAGGAGAGCTGCTATCAGGTCAGCCTGTGCTTCTGCTGTCTCTCGCCCCTTTAAAGGGGTTCTTAAATATCCTGGTCTGGATATTGAAATGTATCTGTAACCCGTCGGCCCTATTGTTCTGCCTAAAATATCAGATTGATCATACCCCCCCATTGCCCCATGAATGGATAATATGATCTTATCGGAATCACGCCCTGTATCCCTTTGAAAATATTCAATCGGTCCCAATGCCGTCTCAGCTACCTCTAATCCATTTATGCCTGACATTTGATTTGCTCTCCATTTGTATCAAAAAAATAGGGTATACTGACTCAAGTTGCGGGCTTTGTGCAGACTTGCCGTACATGGCTTGATGGATAGCCAGCCCATTGATGGTATTCCAGAAGAAGAAAGATAAATCTTCTGGATTACCCTTCCTTATTGTCCCTAACTTCTGGCCATTGGAAATGATTCGGGTGATTGCTTCATAGGGTTTAACATGATTTTTTTGGATATTTTTTTTGGCTTTTCCCGGAATATTCTCACAAATTGCCGCCTGAAAAACTAAAGCATGATAAAGGCATGCACTTGGATTTGACCGGATTCCTTTAACCAGTTCCGTTATTGCATATTTTATCTGTTTGTGTGGTTCAAGGTCCATAGATTCAAGGCGTTCACACGCTTCAATAATTCGATTAAGAGCCCCCTCAACAAGGGTAATGAACAATTCTTCCTTTGAAGAAAAGTAATGATAGACTAGCCCGTCAGACATATTTGTTTTTCGAGCCACCTCGCTTATTTTTGTTCCGGATAGCCCGTTTCGCACAAAAAGCTCTAAGGCGCCGGCCAAGATACGTTCTTTCCGTTCCTGTCTAATTTTCTGATTTGCTTCAGGGTTTCTCGGCATATTATTTTTTCTGTTTCATATCATTGAAATTGACAAACAATTAACATTGATTGAATATTTATTCAATATAAAATATCGGCAATGTGAGGATACCTTACGTAAGCATCTGATATTATGTAAGGCAGAATTCATCCGGAATTCGTAAGCTTGATAATTTAACAAATTCGGTTTCAAGCCCGGTATGTTTTAAAACGGCCAGAATTAAACGACCGGTATTTGAATTTTTTACGGGGCGGCCTGAAATGCCTAAAACCTGCACTATAGTCCTTCTTTTTAAATAAGTATCTGCTCAAATATAAAACTTATTTAATTTACACTGTGATCAAGTGCGCGCCTGTTTTAATGATTTCTGTTAATGGTACCCCCCAAGACTTCACTTCAACGCCTAACTCCTGAAGTGTTTCTGTTGCGTTTAATCGGTCGGCACAGGCAATACACGCGCTGAAACTCACACCGTCTTTTTGGGCCTTTCGTATCAACTGTTGGATGTGTAGATCCTTGGCTGCAAGGCCTGCAGTCGAGCCCCAAATAATGACCTGAATAGTTTCCCACAAACCTCTTTTCTTGGCGTTACACGCATACATAAACACCATTAACTCTGCTGTTACCGGATCAGCATTGGTCCACAAAATATTTAATTGATCTTTTCCCATTCAATTCCTATCCTTATTTTTATAAGAAAGTCTGTGTAAGTTACTCAGATCTTTCAAGCTTTGTTGTGGGGCGAGCCTGGGTGCTGATAGACCAGGTCGGCCCATGGCCGTTATTAACTGCTAAACTTGAATGATTTTTAAAGTTAATATGATAAAGCAGGTCTGTCAATTTGTTTTTGAACGATTGTTCAAGTTTTAGCGGTTGAATATATCAACGGGAAAAAATAGTATGGCCAAAGCACAGTTTAACAGGGAGGAAATCATCGGGAAAGCCGTTGACCTGTTCTGGGAAAAAGGATTCAGCGCCGCATCTATGCAGCAAATCGTGGCGGTAACCGGCTTGAAGCCGGGGTCTATCTATTATTCTTTTGGTAATAAAGAAGCCTTGTTCAAAGAGGCACTTGAGACATATTGCCAAAAGAGAAAAACACAAATTCGAACCATTTTGGAAAATGCACCCAGTATTGAACAAGGATTATGTATTTTACTGAATCGATTTGTGCAAGAGGCTGTGGCGCAAAACTTCCGAAGTTGCTTTCTTGTTAAGACACAACTTGAACTTGCCGGTGCAAAAAATGATCTTCACAATATTGCCGCTGCCAAACTATCTGAGATAGAAGCCCTATTTTACCAATATCTGATAAAGTCGCATGATGAAATTGAGAGTCGCCGATACGCAACCAGCATCATGTTTCATGTTTTGGGCATGAGGATTTACGGGTACCAGGAAAACCCTGCAAAGCGAATGCAGCAGGCATTGCATGATGGACTGCCTTGGCTTCCTTGGTCACAAACACATTGTGGAATCTAAAAGGAAATCCGGGGAAATCTTACGTAATTACCTGATATTATGTAAAATATCCCCAGAATCCCCAAAGGCTATAGAAATTGCTGCTGTTTTCACCGCAGGCGATAGAGGACTAACGGTCTTGAATCGGATACCAGGTTGTGAAAAGAGGTGTTACATCCATTCCCGGTTCCTGGTGGGCAATTGGGTAGGCAAGTCCGGTTTTTTTCATGGCTTTTAAACCCTGAATTATACGTTCCAGCCGACCGGCAGGCAGGGCGATCACCATCTCATCGTCATTTAACTGTCCAAAGCTTCTTTCGCCCAAACAGGGCAGGCAAAGGGACGGTTTCCCGGTGGCCACGCAACGGGGCAGTGCATCGGTGCAGGAACCTTCTCCTGAAAAGCTTGATTCCACCCGTTCATATTCATAATACTGCAGTCCGTTCATCAGAAGGGTCATCTGCCCGCCGTTGGCATAGATCAAAAGATATTCGGGCTCAAATTTTTCCTCATCCAGGGGGCTCATGGCCAGGGCTTCAATGGCAGAAGGTACGGGATAGCTGCCAACTGCTTTTTTTGCCGTTTCATAATCATTGAACCAAAATCCGGCAAACCCCTTTGCTTCATTGTCTATCTGTTCTTCGTTGGCCGGGGCCAGGCCCTGGACCCTGAGGCAGCGGTACTTTAACTGCATTTTTTCTGCCAGGGGTTTGGCATCGTCCTTTGTGATACCGATGGTTTTGCCCTGTTTCCTGACAAGGTAGGGCAGTTGACAAAAGGTGAATGCCGTTTCAGGCTTTTCCACCCCCGGGATGTCCCCAAGCTCCTCTTTTCTCACCATTCTTTTTACTGCGATAATCCGGGAGTCCAGTTGCAGCAGTTCGTTCAGGTCTTTATTAAGTTCTTTCCAATTTGTCATTTTGTTTTCCTTTTTGATTTAAGGGCACCTCTAATAATTGCCTTTTGGCTATGATTTCTTCGTTGCGGGCTGAGCCTGGATGCTGATAGAGCAGGCCGGCCCATGGCTGTTCTAGGAAAAGATCAATGACGGCCCGTCATATAAAATTCATCATCCGGACGGACCGAAGCAAAAGTCATCATCCGGTTGGACATATTAAAAAAGGCTGTGATACCCGCAATATCCCAGATATCTTCGTCACTGAACCCATGGGTTTGAAGATTTTGAAAGTCCTCTTCTTTAATCGCCCCTGGGTCCTTTGTCATCTTCATTGCAAAATCAATCATTGCTTTCTGGCGGGGGGTGATATCCGCTTCATGATAATTCACCGATACCTGGTCGGCGATCCGGGGATTTTCCGTTGCAAGGCGAAGGGCCGCTCCGTGGGATTGGACACAATAGGTGCATCCATTATAATTGGAATGGGCGATGATGATCATTTCCTTATCGGCAGGGGTCAAACCGCTTTCCCTGTTCATAAGGGCGTCATTGTATGCCAGGAAGGCACGGAGTTCATCCGGGCGGTGGGCCAGGGCAAACAGTACATTGGGCATGAAGCCCATCTTCGCTTTAACGGCAAGGAAAATTTCCTTGAGGTCTTCGGGCAGGTCTTCGAATTCGGGTACAGGGTACCGGCTGATGTTTTGTTTCATTTTATTCATCATTCACTCCTTTTGATTTACGATGATTACGCTTGGATTATATGCGGATTTTCGGATTGTCGTACAAAACCGCCAATGGATGCATGGGTTACCACGCAAATGTTTTAAGCACGTCCTGTTTTGTTACCGGGTGGGTGGCAATGGCATGGTTGATTTTTTCAAGAAATTCCTCCCGGTGTTCGGGCAGCCTTCCCTTGGAGGAGATGATATTGTTGCCATGGTCCCCCCAGTAAAAGGTGTTGAAGTCCGTAAGATTCTCAAGAAGATATTTTTCCTCCCCAAGGATCTGTAACGGGGTAGCCTGAATGAATTTTCCGGCTTCAATCTCTTTGGCCAATTCAGTCCCCGGCTGTACTGCCAGGGCCATAGGCGCCATTTCCTCGGGCTCCATCATGTTGAGCAGCCTTGTGGTTTCGGCAATATGCTCATGGGAACCCTTTTTCCCCCCCAGCCCGAAGATAAAGGAGAGAAGTACATCAATGCCGGCAGCTTTGGCATGTTCCATCCCGGCCAGGGCCTGTTCCGGTGTCATCCCTTTTTTGACCCGTTTAAGAATTTCGGGATGGCCTGATTCCAGCCCGGAATAGGCCATGGTTAATCCGGCCTGTTTGAGTTCAGCAAGTTCTGAAACGGATTTGCGCCTGAAATCATTCAGCCCGGCGTAGAGGGATATCTTTGAGCACTCATCAAACGTGGATTTGATTTTTTCAATCACTTTAAGAAGAAATCCGGTTTTCAGGGCCAGTACATTCCCGTCAATAAGAAAGATAGATCCCACATAGGGAAAAAGCTGCCTTGCTTCATCGATATCGTTGAAAATATCTTCAAGCGTTCTGATCCCGAATCTCTTTTCTCTGAACATATCGCAGAAGGTACATTTATTATGGGTGCAGCCCAGGGTGGTCTGTATCAGCAGGCTGCCGGCCTCGATCCAGGGGCGGTATATTTTTCCTTGGTAGTTCATTTAATTATCCTTTTCCTCTGTCGGTATTGCAATCTGCTATGATGTGCTCAACACCGCCTCAATCGTTTGGATGACTGTTTCACATTTCCGGTCATTGAGTGCATCTGGGTGAGGAGATGAAAAATTTCCTGAATCATTGTCAAAATAACGCCCGGAGGCCGATGCAAATTCATGGGACAGGGCGGCCCGGCAGAGGATGTCAGCTCCAATGCTCAGATTTTTACCGGCAACCCCATATGCCTCTTTCACCATTTTGCTGGCCAGAAAGGAGGCGGGATTCACTGCAATGACAGCAGGGCCTTTGTCTTTAAGGGCTCGGCCCATACGGCACGACCACATGGTCAGGGCCAGTTTACTCTGGGCATATGCCTCACTGTCAGACAGCCTTGGCCGGCCTGCCAGGGCCGTGACATCCACCGGGGCCTGGGCCGCCGAGGAGAGGTTAATGATTCGACCCGAAAGGGTGAACAGGGACAGCAGCTTTTTCGTCAGGATATAGGGGGTGATGGTATTGACGACAAATCTCACGTCAAACCCGTCTATGGTGGCAGGATTCCGAACTTTGAAAACACCGGCATTATTAATCAATACATCAAGGCCGGTATGATTTTCAGCGACTTCAGCCCCAAACCCTTCCACATCTTTGAGATCCGAAAGATCACATAAGTGGGTTGTCAGTTTTCCGCCCGCGGATATTGCGGATAGTCTCTTTTCCACATCTGCAAGTTTGGCCGGATTCCGTCCGTGGATTATGAGGTTGTGCCCCTGGACGGCTAACATCCTGGCTGCCTCCAATCCAATACCATCCGTTGCCCCTGTAATCAGAATGTTTTTTTGCATGATTCCGACTCCCTTCTTATTCTTAGTGATGTTACAAAATTTATATAATGGTCCATATTGTCCACTAGGGCCTCTTTTTGATTGAATTATATAACCGATTAAAAACAATACAAATTAATGGTTGTCATGCAAAGCATAACAAACTATTATGCTTCACATGATACCCATTGATCTGGACATAAACATGCTGCGTTGTTTTAAGGAGGTTGCTGAAACCAAAAGCTTTACCAGGGCCGGGAATAATATCGGTTTGACCCAGGCAGGCGTCAGCACAAAAATCCGCCGGCTCGAAGAGCGCTTAGATGCCAAAGTTTTTAACAGGACAAGCAAAAAACTATCCCTGACCCATGAGGGTGAGGTGTTGCTGATCCATGCGCAACGGATTTTGGCGGCCCATGATGAAGCTGTCAGCCGGCTGACGACCCCTAAAGCATCCGGTCTCCTCCGTGTCGGACTGATAGATTATGTCTTACCCGAGCTGCTGCCAGGTATCCTCAGCAAATTTAAAAAACGATATCCGAATATCTATCTTGAAGTTCAAATGGATTTGGGGACAGACCTTATCCCTGCGTTTGAAAAAAAAGAGCTGGATCTGGTGGTTGCCGGAAAAGATATGTACCAGGGAAGCTGCAGGGTTCTTATCCAGGAACCATTAGTCTGGACAGCAGGGAAAGGTGCAGAATTCGACATGCATGAAACGCTGCCTCTTGTCGTGCTGCCCTCACCCTGCCATTTTAGAAAACTTGCCACTGAAGCGCTTGAACAAGAAAACCGGAAATGGAAAATAGTCTTCACAGGGACATCCATTTCAAGCATTCAGACTGCTGTACAAGCAGGAATGGGATTGTCTGTATTACCGATGGGTGTATTAAAGGACGGTTTGAGCAAGGCACCTTCCAAACTGGCGTTACCAGAACTGCCGATATTCTCCATTGCAATTTTTACAGATGAACAAAAAAAACACGACGCCAGAGATGTGTTTATCCGTTATCTGGAATCGGAACTCAGCAATCAGGCGCGTTCTTCATCCTCTAAATTGTATCCATGATCAGGTAATGGTCCACATTTATATTTTCCGGTCATCCTACAGAATCTGTCCCGGGCCGTGCGGGAAACCCTTGACGGTGAAGCCCACCCTGCCCAAAGCATCTGAACAGGCTTGCCGGTCTTTTTTACGGGCGCCTGTTTAATGATCCCCTTTTTTCTGTAAATGAAGAGAGCTGCGCCAGTATATCCAGGGCGGCCGGTTTGAAATCCTGCAGCAGGCGGATGGTTTCTGTGTCGTTTTGGTTGTGGCCGGCCTGTTCCAGCTCAAATGCCATGTCTGCCAATTCACCCGCACCAATGCTTTTGGCTGCGGTTTTGATGGAATGGGCCAGGCGGGAGGTCTCTTTATGGTTCTTTTGCCCTACCGTACGGTCCAGTTCTTCCAGGTAGACCGGCAGATGGGTGAGAATGGACCGGCAGGTAATCAAAAGCAGTTCCTCATCATGATCTGCCAGGGAGAGGGCGCGGTCAGGGTTGAAGTATTGCCGGTTTTGCAGACCTTGGGAATCATGATCCCTTCCGGGGGAGAGCAGCCGTGAAATGGTTTGCAGCAACCTGCCGGTCTGAACCGGCTTTGTGATGTACCCGTCCATTCCTGCGGCCAGGAACCTCTCCTTATCCCCTTTCAAGGCATGTGCGGTCAGCGCGGCAACGGGGATGGCGGATTTTTGGGGGGCCTCCATCTTTCTGATCTCCCGTGTGGCTTCAAGGCCGTCCATGACCGGCATTTCAATATCCATGAGGACCAGGTCGTATTGATTCTCCCGGACCGCCTCTACGGCTTTTTGTCCGTTTGATACCATGGTGACCCGCACACCTTGTTTCTCAAGGATCGGCCGGATCACATCCTGATTGACTTGAAAATCCTCTGCCACCAGGATGCGGCAGGATTTAAGATGAATTCCATCCTTGGGGCCTGTGGCATATCCGTCCTTGGTTTGCCGGGGCCGTAACGGTGCAGATACGGGAATGTCCGTCTGCCGGGCCGGTTCCAGGCAAATTGAAAAATAGAAGATACTCCCGCAAGGTTCACCGCGCGCCACCCATATGGTTCCCCCCATCAGGTCCACCAGCTTTTTACAGATGGCAAGTCCAAGGCCTGTGCCGCCATAGGTTCTGGACAAAGAGTTTTCCAGTTGGATGAATTCCTGGAAAATCGTGTCAGCCCGGTTTTCCGGTATACCGATGCCGGTATCCCGGACGGAAAACCGGATGGGAAGGGAGCCGCTGATGGGTCTTTCCTGGTCGCCGGGTGCCGGTTCCGCCGTAATTACGACAGATCCCTCCCGGGTGAATTTCACAGCGTTGCCCACCAGGTTGGCCAGGATCTGACGTAACCGCGCCGGATCTCCTTTAAGGACTCTGGGCAGCCCTTTGACCGTATGGGACAAAAGGAGCCCTTTGCGGGCCGCAGCATTTGAAAACATATCCGCAACCTCTGTAATGAGCCGGTCCGGGTCAAAGGGCTGGTGCTCGATCTCCACTTTTCTGGCTTCAATGGCGGAGATGTCCAGGATGTCGTCAATGAGCGACAAAAGGTGTTCCGAAGAGTGGTGAACGACCTTGAGATATTTGCGCTGGTCCGGGGTCAGCACCGTGGAGAGGGTCAGGTCGGTCATGCCCATAATGGCATTTACAGGGGTCCGGATTTCATGGCTCATGGTGGCCAGAAACCGGCTTTTGGCCTGGCTGGCTTCCCTTGCCAGTTCCGATGCCTGCTTTACGGCGGCATCGGCTTTTTTCCGTTCAGTGATGTCCTCGCCGGATCCCAGGATGTAAAGCAGTTCACCCTGGGGATCTAATACGGCCCGGGCGCTCAACGAGGTCCAGATCACGGAGCCGTCCTTTCTGAAGCACTGGACTTCAAATCCCGAGACCACCCGCTTCTCCTTGACCATCCGTATAAATTCCCGGCGCTGTTCCGGGTAGAGGTAAAGGGCCTCAATGTCTGTAACCTGTTCCAACATCTGCTCGGGAGAATCAAATCCGAAAATCCGGGCCATGGCCGGATTGGCGTTTTGCAGCCGGTTGTCCGGCGTGGATTGGAAAATGCCTTCCACGGCATATTGGAAAATATCCCTGTACCGGGCCTGGGACTTTTCCAGCTCCTTCTGGATCGCGCTGCGCTCCCGGGACTCTTCTTCCAGCCGGGCCAGGGTATGGGCCTGCGCCATGTTTATGTTGTAGAGTTCCTGGGTCCTTTCCCGGACGCGCTGCTCCAGGGCCCGGGTCTGTTCTTTTTCCCGGATGCTTGATTTTTCCAGTTCCCCGACCATGGTGTTAAACGTCCAGATCAGCCGGCCCATTTCATCTCTGCCGCCCGGGTTAAGGCGGGCTGACAGATCTCCGTCCCTGACCCGGCCCGCGCCCTGGATCAGCCGGTTCAGGGGGATGATGACCTGTTTGCTTAAAAAAATAACAATACATACCACACAGATCAGCAAAAAAATCAGGATCATTTCCCGGAACCGCAGGTTCATGTTATCCACTGCCGTTTCAATGGCTTGCCGGGTCTGCCTGACCGAGGACAAAATAAAGGATTCCGGTGTGGCAATGCATAGATGCCATCCGGTGGCGGGAATGACCCGTGATGACAGCAGCATCGGACCCTGCTCAAGTTCCAGGCGGTGAATGGCCGGCTTTTCCAAAGCGATGGCCCCGGCAATGTTCCTGACCGGTGCGTATTGAGAATCCAGAAGGCTTTGTCCAAGCGGGTTGCCGTATCCGATATCCGGCGGCCGGTGGGGCAGGCCGAACACAGCTGCCTGTGCCCCGGGAAAGGCAATGATGCGGCCCCGGCGGTCTACAATAAATGAAAACATGCCCGTGGACGGATCATGTCCCGGTGCATGGCTGCCCAGAATATCCTCAATCATCCGGTCCAGGGTGATGTCCATACCCGCCACCCCCAGGAAATTGCCGTCTTTTCCGTAGATGGGGGTAACGGCGGAGGTCATAAGTCCTTTTCCGGCTTCATCCTGGTACACCGGGGTCCAGACGGTCTCCCGGCGGGGATTGTTTTCGGGGCGGGCCATCCGGTACCAGATGCTCTCTTTGATTTCGTATTCCTGGATGGGTTTGAGTTTCTCCACCATGTGCCTGTTGGGGTAATAGAGGGTGAAACTGGTTTCCGTGACCACATAAACCGCGTCGGATTCCGGGGTCCGGTTTTTCACCGTTGACAGCAAAGGCCAGATTTCGGACATCAGGGCGATATCGTGTTTGATTTCCGGTGAAATCCGGGTGTCTCCCCAGTAGAGCACGGTAAACGGGTCAGAGGCGGGATTTGAAAAAAAACGGTTGCTTGGGAAAAAAGAGAGCTTCGGTTGAAAACCACTGCCTGGGGTCCGGTCTTTTGTTGCATTGGATGTTAAAAACGGCTTTTTGTCCATGAGAATGGCGGCCTGGCGTGCAATCACCGCCGAGGAGAGGCTGATTTTACTGAAGCTGTTTTCATAGCGCCGGGTCTGCTCCGCCATAATTCGGGAAAGGAACAGGGTTGTTTTTTTCCGGATGTGTTGTTCATTGATCCCCACACTGTACTCCCCGAATTCGACCATCAGTTGGGTTGCCAGGTAAGCCAGTGATCCCATGGAGAGCATCAGGACACAGAGAATCAGCACAATCAGTTTAAAACCGATTCTGGAAAACAGGGCGCGGTATCCGGCGAGTAACTTGTGCCCGGCTGAAAACCGTAAATTTTCGCCCGGCTTGTACTCTGCAAAATTTTCAGGGTTTGGTTCAGGCGCTGACGTTATCCGGCCCTTGTTCTTATCGTTTTTCATCTTCATCACTGACCGGACGGGCGCTTGGGCTTTTTGGGTTTCACCCTGGCCGTGGCCTGGGCCGTATGCGGATTTTGGGGCCAGTAATGTTTGGGATAGCGTCCCATGAGATCCTTTTTCACCTCCTGGTAGGTATGGGCCCAGAAATGAGCCAGGTCGGTTGTGATCTGGACCGGCCGGGATGCGGGGGAGAGCAGGTGAAGGGTCAAGGGTACCCGGCCTGCGGCAACGACAGGGGTGGCGGCCATGCCGAACACTTCCTGTACCCTCACCGCAAGCACCGGAGCCGCCAGTGCACCGTTTTTATCCGCATACCGGACCGGAATGGTCGATCCCGACGGCACACGGATATGGGTGGGGGCGTGCCGGTCAACCACGTTTAACTGGTCCCAGGTGAACAGCGCTTTTATTGCAGCATCCAGGTCAACGCGCTTCAATCCGGCAGCAGAATTCACCCCTGTAAGAAAGGGGCCAAGCCATTCCGGCAGGGAATCCGTGAGGGCCTGATTACCCAGATCCGGCAGTTGGGCAAAATCCGGGGAGGCCGGGGCAAGATTTTTCAGGAAAATCACCCTGTGTCTGAACGCCATGGTTTTTTTGGGCCAGTCAAGTATCTGGAGGCCGGTCTCCCTGATCCCCCGGATCATGGCCGATTTTACCGCTTCCGGGTCCGGTTCGGGCACAGGGCTTTGGCTGACAATTATCCGGCCGAACCGGGTTTGCATCACCGCCCTGACACAGGCGCTCCCCTGGTCCCACGCCACGACATCCCGGGTGTCCAGTTCCGTTGGGAAATCCTTTTCCAGATCGGTCCGGTCCAGGGCCGCAGCCAGGAAA
>JAKSBO010000192.1 GCA_022361095.1 Desulfobacterales bacterium
ACTCAACAACTTGTTGGTACTTTCATATAACAGCAACGGGCTGACCTGACATATCAGCGGCCAGGCTCAGCCCACAACAAAGTTTGAAAGATCTGAGTAACTTACCCAGAATTTCTTATAAAAATACTTTACGGCATTAGGTTGTTATGAGGACGGTACGGACATGAATATCCGTAATATAAAATAAGATAAGAATATACAGGAATCGTATACGAGGTTCATACGTAGGGTCGTGTGAGAGGGGTGGGTGAGGCTGGACAAAGTTACCCAGTTCTCACCCTACTCAATATACAGGCTTAATTTATGATTGGTTATTGATCTTTCTTCTGGAGATACCTGATAGTCCTAAAAGGCCTACTCCAAATAAAGCGAATGTAGCAGGTTCGGGGATCGGGCTTGTAGAGCCTGAGCTGTCACCATTGATTTTAATCGCCCATTCTTCGATTTCACCCTGCCAGTAATCTGCGTAAGCATCGAATACATTGATGTATGTCTGTTGGCTATAATGCCATTGGTTATCACGCCACCAGGGATTATCCAGGTGCGTAGAGAAAATAGATTCAGTACATGTCACCCGTGCTCTAAGATAGGTTGTTCCGATCATATCTTCAGTGATCGTAATTGTGTTGGAAATATATTCAACAGAAGAACCTGCTGTTTGGTGACCAACTTTGGCGAAGCCTGAAGCTACAACGTCACTGCTGTTAAAGGTTGCATCGCCATTCCCGTCGAACCAGGCTTTAAGGACGTTGCCATAATGGGAGCCTTGATTGGCAGAATACATCTCAAATCTAAATTTTACTTCCTGGCCGACATAAAGGTCCTCTCTCCCCCATGAGGCATTATTAGTCGTCCATGTAACGCCATAATTACCAATATCGGCAGAATTCCCAAGCGCCTGCCATCTGGTGGTTTTGTTGGTGGTGTCGCCGCTGGAACTGCTGTGGTATCCATAGTTGCTGTTATAGTATCCTCCGACGCTGTCGAAACCTTCCAAACTCACCGTGCTCGCAGCATATCCGGTAGAGACCATTAAAAATGCAGAGACAGCTATTAAACTGAAACTTGTTAAAAAAAGTTTTAGTTTTATTTTTCCAATTTTCATTTTTACTCCTTGGGCCCTTGGCTCAGTAAATAAATTTTCATATTATGGATATGGTAGAATGCAATAGGCGTGCCGTATACTTATTGCGGCAATGGTTCAATACAGAATTCATTCAAAATAAGGCAGACCCGGCGTTTGGATTTTGATCCAAATCCTGTGAATCCCTGTGCCGGACGGATTTTCAGTTCTTTCTACGGACCGGGTAAATTTAAAATTCTCCTTTTATTTTTTTTTATTTCCAATCAACAAGGTCCAACATTGGGTCACGCTGAATATTGTCCCAAATCGCCCAATCAAACAATTTAGATAATTTTTTTATATATTGGGAACTATTTTTCATGGATTATGGGAACTTTTTTTCCCGGAGTCAGGGGGATGGAGAAATATAAGTTATAATGTATCGCCGGTTTTAAAATGTATTAACTGTGGAACGGCATTTTTTTGCTCCAACCCTAATCAAAAGCGTAGAGCAGGTGCAGACTTCAACAGAACCAAACCATTATTTCCCAATAATTTCCCTGGCCTTTCGGGCACCTTCGAAGTTTGGATTGAGCTCCAAGGCCTTCCTCATGTATTGCCTTGCCTGTTCATATCTTCCCGTGTCGTAAAAGGCCCATCCAAGATGGTAATTGGTTATCGGGTTATCAGGGGCTCTTTTCAGGCTCTCCTCTAGTTTATTTATTGCCAGGTCATAGGATTTCTGTTTGTAATAGACCCATCCTAAGGTATCCAGTATATAAGGGTTGTCAGGGTATTTTGTTTCTGCGATTCTCGCAAGGGACAATGCCCTTTGCATATTTCGGCCCTCGTTAGCCAGGATATAGGCCAGTTCATTGGCCGCTATAGCATGGTCTTCATTTATTTCAAGCACTTTTTCCAGAACTTGCTTTGCTTTTCCTGTTTCCTTTTCAAGTTGATAAAGACGGTTCAGATTCATGAGCGCCGGGATGAACTCCGGATGATAGGAGAGGATGGTTTCATTGTATTTAATGGCGGATCCCCACTCCTTTTGTTTTTCCGATATCTTTGCCAAAGCTTCATAAGAAGGGGTTGTCTCTTTATGAATTTGAATGGCGGTGTTGAAATGTTTTTTTGCCAAGTCAACATTATTATCTCCAAGCGCTATTTTCCCCAATAAGAATTCAATAAATCCGCGTTCAAATGAGGTCAGCTCCGGCCGGTCAAAATGTCCTTTCAAAAGGGTTAAGGCCTCCTCTTTCTCGGCGTTGCTCATATAGCTATTTATAAGATACCGCATGGCGTCCATGTTCCGGGGATCACGGCTTAAAGCCGTTTGAAATTTTTTGATGGCCTGTTCCGGCCGTTTTTGTGCATTATAAATAATGCCCAGCTGAACATGGGCCAGAGAATAGGCCGGGACTCTTTGGGTAATGGTTTTAAAAACCTGCTCGGCAGCCCCCCATTGCTCCTGCATCATTTTTATTTTGCCCCGCATCAGAAATGCCCTGAAATCGTCTGGCGAACGGTCAAGGATATATTTAATATGTTTATCCGCCAGGCTCGTTTCCCGGTTCTGCAGATAAATATCTGTCAACATCAGCCGGGCCATGTCAAAATCCGGGGAAATATTGATGGCGGTTTTAAGGCTTTCAATGGCAAGGCTGCGCCGCCAGGCCCGGGCACTGGTAGCCCCGCTTGCAGCCATTTTGATTTTCTGGGCCGGCAGTTTCTTGAGCTTTTTTTCCATCAAGCAGACCGCCTGCAGGTAATAGGCAAATGCGTTGTCCTTGTCAAAGGAGGTGAGCTCTTCCAGGTTCTCAAATGCTTGGCTATATTCCTGATTAGCCATCTGGATCTGGATGATTACCAGCCTTCCGGTGGAATTACCGGGCTCTTTTTTTAAAAGCCAGTTTGCCTTCTCTTTTGCATCATCAAACTTCTTAAGTTCAAAATATGTCTTTGCCAATTCTTCATGGATTTCAATGGCATCACTCAAAGCCATGGCCTGTTTTAAGTTGGTCACGGCATCATCAAAATTCTTATGCCGGGCTTGAAACACGGCCAGGTTATAAACAGGGCGGTAATCACCGGAGTCCGAAGCGTCAATGATTGCCTGATAGGTTTTTTCTGCCTTGTCAATCTGGTTTCGGTTTTCATAGTAGTCGGCAAGGATGGCAAGATGGGGGATTTTATTTTTTTCCAGTTTTGTTAAATCAATCAGCAGGGCTTCGGCCTTATCAAACTGTTTTTCCTGGATATAAACCGCGGATAGCTCCTGGTACCCCTCAAGAAGGGTGTTGTCAATGGAAATGCCTTTTAAATAGGCGGCTTCGGCTTTTTGGTAATCCTTGTTGTGATAATATTGTAAAAAGCCAAGGAAAAAGTATAGATTTGGATTGTCAGGAGCCAGTTCAATGGCTTTATTTATAGTATTTACGGCAGCAGCAGGGTTTCTTTCCTGGACCTGGGCTGTTGCCAGCATGTGGTGGGCCCTGATGCTGTCGGGCTCCTTGGTTAGTATGAGCTGGGCGGTTTCTCTCGCCTTTTTGGTTTGTCGGCCTAAAAGATAGACCTGCCCCAACCGGAATTGGGTGTCCATGTTGTCCGGGTTCAGGGTGACGGCCTGCAGCAGGACTTTAATCTCTTTATCCGGCTTGACTATAATTCGGTAAATCTCACTTAGTTTTATGTAGGCTTGCTCATTTTTCGGATTATTCTGCAATACGTTTCGTAACTCAATTTCTGCCTTGTTGTACTCTTTAGCATCCATGAACGCTTTGGCGGATGCCATATACTTTTCCACACTTTTTTCCTGGTTTGAACAGGAAGGCAGAAAAGACCACAGTAAGGTAAACGCAACCAATGAAAACAAAATTTTTGATTTGTGACTGTGAATGGTCATAATTTTTATTAACCTATTATTGAAATTCTTTATAAGAAAGTCTGGGTAAGTTACTCAGATCTTTCAAGCTTTGTTGTGGGCTGTACCTGG
>JAKSBO010000976.1 GCA_022361095.1 Desulfobacterales bacterium
AGAGAAATTTATTACCCAATCCCAGATGAAATAAAAAGCAGTGACAATCATATGATACTAACCTATGAAAACATTGGCATAGATGAAACAATAACACTAGATCCTATGCCACTATTTGAAAGAACCTTTGGCCTTGAGTATGATGAGATTATTATTAAGAGGGTTAATCTTGATGATTATCCATTGGGTACAGAGTATTTTCCAAGTCAGGATTTAGATGTCGTATTAGATACAGAAGAGACCATGCATTATGAACTGACTGATGAAATGCTTTTAATGACATATACACAAGATGATTTAGAAGGGTATGTGACTTATGAACTGGATGAAGCTGTTATTATGACAAGTACCCATTCAGCACCTGTAACATTTTCTAACATTATTTTGCCTGAGCGTATATTTGAGGGACTTTCTTGGAACATCCTTAGTTTTGATTATGTCATTAAAGAAGTGGATCGTGAATTTATTGTAGATGGGATCAATTATCCTTGTGTTGTTGTAGAAGAGTATTATGAAGGTTCTATTACAGGACTTTTATACTATGGTAAAGATGTAGGACTAATTAAAAAACATGGGTATTCAAGTGCTTCATTTGAAGCTGTGAGTATAAAAAATAGCCAGTGATGAACTGGCTATTTCTCTGAACAGATAGATGAGTGAGTGAGGTCTGCTCAGAATAAATAGGGAATTATTTCTCATGAATAACCATCGATGGGAAAGAAATTTCTCAAAATACAGCCATTCATTCTTAATAATTAGGTGCTATGTATTATTGCAAGTTTCATACCAAGTATGTAGAAAACATATTATATTTGTAATATCTATTCCTACAAACTTCTTTTTAGGAAGATATCATGTTATTTAGAAGGCTGATTTAGAAAGTTCTGAAAGTACAGATGATCAATCTACGGAAAGTGGATTAATTGTTGTGTATAGGATTATAATATGGTAAACTGTGAATGGTAATTGTTAAACTGTGAACGAGGTGTGAATGCTAATAGAAGAAAGACATCAAAAAATACTTGAAATCTTAAATAAAAAAGGGCAGATTAAATCCAGAGAAATCATGACCAT
>JAKSBO010000616.1 GCA_022361095.1 Desulfobacterales bacterium
AACACCCGCATCACCGACCCTGAAATCCTGGAGCGGCGGTATCCCGTACTTCTCAGGGAATTTTCCATCCGCCGGGGATCCGGCGGCCGGGGCAAATTCAATGGCGGGAACGGCCTGGTACGGGAGGTGGAATTTTTAGACCCCCTTAATGTAGCCATCCTTTCCGAACGCCGGGTATTTGCGCCCTATGGACTTGAAGGGGGTGAGCCCGGCGAAAAAGGGGTTAACATATTCATGAAAAAAGAGGGGATTTCAATTGCAATGGGCGCTAAAAACGAAATCCCGGCACAGCCCGGCGAGCGCATACGTATCCTGACCCCCGGCGGCGGGGGCTTCGGCACACCGGAAACGGACTAAAATCAAAGTACACCTCCACCCCGGTTGTTTGGCTCGAAAAATGTAATAATTTTTAATTCAAAATTGTAATAAATTTTTTATGTTGTTTTTTTAATGAAAGAGTGAGATTTTGTATTTTAAAAATATCTGACTTCAGGTGTTTTTATTACACATCACCACTTTGCAAAGGAGCAAACATGAAAAAAACAACCCTGGAAAAAATCTTTGAATATGCATCCATGCCTGTTCATGGCACTTTATCCCGTAAATTGCGCAAGGATATCCATTGCCAGATAAACGACGGCGAGGAATATGAAGCGGCTACATTTTTTCTCGGAGAAGAGTTTGTTCGCGTCACCGAAGAAAAGGACGGAAAAATGATCAATACCTATTACGACTGGGAAAATATCGTTTCCGTAAAAACCGTTGCCAATAATACAAAATAAATAGCCGGGCCCGAAAGGGTCAGGCTTAAGAAAGCAACAAATTTAAGGCCCATGATCAGAATAAAATCCGCCACGGATACGCCGGATTTTATGGGTGCCTCCAATAATTAAAATTTTATTGCAACAAAGAAATCATAGCCAAAAGGCAATTATTAGAGGTGGCCTTATTTTGATTATGGGCCTAACGCCGGATACCGGTATTCAGGTTTCCAAAACAAAAATTTTCTTATCTTTAAGACTGTCGATCACAAATGAAGACTGGATACTTTGAATCCCCTGTATCTGGGTCAATTTTTGATTCATAAACTCTGCATAGGCCTTGATATCCTTTGCAATGACCTTGAGAATAAAATCGTGGGCACCGGCAATCTGGTAGCACTCCACGACCTCTTCAAGTTCCTGGAACTTTTCCTTGATCAAAGGCACCGAAGAGAGCTTGCTCAAGCTTAGTGTAATACTGACAATCACCATGATGGGAAATCCGACCTTTTCCGGATTCACCACCGCCGTGAAATAAGAGATCACACCGGCAGCTTCGAGGCGCTTTACCCGTTCCAAGGTAGCGGGCGCTGAAATCCCCACCATCCGGGACAGCTTGGCATTGGTAATTTTCCCGTTTTCCTGGAGAATATTCAGTATTTTTCTGTCAATCCGGTCCAAATTGGGTCTCTCCGATGATCAAAGGGTCAGGGCTTAAGATAGCCGGAAAGCACGTCGCCCAGCTTGTCTAAGGCACCGGCATAAAAGTGATCCACATGAGAAAGCACCTCCAGCCGGGGGGCAATCTTCCATTTAAGCAAAAGATCCGACACCAGGTAAGCAGGCGCCAAATCATCATTTTCACCCGTAATGATAAGTCCTGTGCCGGGCAGCCGGACCACCTGGTCAAAACTTAACAACGCTGCCGGCGGGGAGACCATGATATGGTCGCAGAGCTCAACACCTGCACTGACGACATGGGCATTCACCCATGAACCAAAAGAGTACCCGGCAAGATAGAGCTGATCATACCCTTGGCCGGACAAATAATCCAAAGCACTTCTGACATCATCCTGCTCGCCCCGGCCATCGTCAAAAGCGCCGGAACTGCCCCCGGTGCCCCTGAAATTAAACCGCAGGGTGGCAATCCCGGCAGCCTGGAAACAGGCAGCCATCTTGCATATCACAGGCACATCCATATTCCCGCCATAAAGGGGGTGGGGATGCGCCAGAACGACAGCTTTCCCTGTTTCCTGCCGGTTTAAATGCCCTTCAAGCCGAATATCGCCGGTACCGGTTATGGTGATATACGCCTCACTCATTTTTTATTTTTCAGGGCTGCCCTGATAAATGCTTTGAAAAGCGGATGGGGCGCCATGGGTTTGGACTTGAATTCGGGATGAAACTGGCAGCCGAGAAACCATGGATGATCTTTAAGCTCCACAATCTCCACCAGGCCATGATCCGGGGATGTCCCTGAAATGACAAGACCTGATTCCACCAGTTTATCCTTGAATTCATTATTGAACTCAAAGCGGTGGCGATGCCGTTCGGAAATATTTTCAGCCCTATAGGCATGCATGGCAAAGGTATCTTCGGCCAGAAGACAGGGATAGGCCCCTAAACGCATGGTGCCGCCTTTGTCCGAGGATTCGTCCCGGGTCTCCACCTTGCCGGTCTGCTCATCCACCCACTCTTTCATCAGGTAGATCACCGGATAAGGTGTGTCGGCATCAAATTCCTCGCTGTTGGCATCTTCCAGGCCCGCAAGGTTGCGTGCAATATCAATCACGGCCATCTGCATGCCCAGGCAAATACCGAAAAAAGGCACCTTATTCTTACGGGCATATCCGGCAGCAAGAATCTTGCCTTCTATTCCCCGTGATCCGAATCCGCCCGGAACCAGGACGCCATCGACTTTGGAGAGAACACCATCTACATTCTCTCTTGTCAGGGTAGATGAATCCACAAATTCCAGATTCACCTTGGTGTCATTGGAGATACCCCCGTGGGTCAGGGCCTCATTCAGACTTTTATAGCTCTCGGTCAAATCCACATATTTGCCCACAATGGCGATGGAGACATAATGCCTGGGATGTTTGAGCCGCTCCACCATCTCACGCCAGCCGTCAATGCGCGGTGACCGGGCCCAGATGTTTAATTTTTTAAGGATCATGTCCCCAAGGCCCTCTTCGTTGTAAACAATGGGCACATCGTAAATGCAGTCCACATCCTTGGCGGTGAACACCGCATCCGGACCGACATTGCAGAACAGGGCAATCTTGTTCTTGATATCCTGGGTCAAAAGGCTTTCCGTACGGCACAAAAGGATATCCGGCTGGATACCAATGCTGCGAAGCTCCTTGACACTGTGCTGGGTGGGTTTGGTTTTTACCTCGCAGGCGGTCTTGATATAAGGCACCAGGGTCAAGTGAATGTAAATCACGTTGGAGGGTCCGGCATCAGCCTTGAACTGGCGAATGGCTTCAAGAAAAGGCAGGGATTCAATATCCCCGATGGTGCCGCCGATTTCAACAATTACCACATCCGTGTCCTGGGAAACCAGGCAGATGGCCCGTTTAATCTCATCGGTGATATGCGGGATGACCTGGACAGTGCCGCCAAGGTACTCGCCCCGGCGCTCTTTTGTGATCACCTGATCATAGATCTTTCCCGTGGTAAAATTGTTGTTCTTTCCGAGTTTGGCATTGGTAAACCGCTCATAATGCCCCAGGTCAAGATCGGTTTCCGCCCCGTCATCGGTCACAAACACTTCACCATGCTGGAAGGGGTTCATGGTGCCCGGGTCAACATTTATGTAAGGATCCAATTTCTGAATGGTCACGGTCAGTCCCCTGCTTTCCAGAAGCATCCCAATGGCCGCGGACGCCAGCCCCTTACCCAATGAGGATAATACCCCGCCTGTTACAAAAATATATTTAGTTATCTCAGCCATCCAGTCCTCACTTTACACGTTTTAATCATAACTTTTTTAAAACACCTTACCGTTCACGAAAAAGCCCGCTCGAATGAATTTTCCAAGCCGTTCCAATTTTTGTCCGCCGGACTTCATATCAGATATGGCGTAATCAGGAAAGCCATATCACAGCTTATTTTGACTTTCATATAACCGTCAAAGGCCGCTCCGGCCCATAAATCACCAGACGCAACCCAATACGAAACACTATTAATTTAATATTTTATTGAGACGCACATACAGAAAAGGCGGGGATTTATAAGGATAAAATCCCCACCTGTTGTTCACTTGATAAATAAAAAATATTTTATTACCATAACATGTCTGTCTTTTTTGAATACCTGAACGCTATTTTAAAACAAACAGATCTTCGGGAAAAACCGCACACTCGGCCAGTTCCTCTTCGATACGAATCAATTGGTTGTATTTGGCAACACGGTCACTTCTGGACATGGATCCGGTCTTTATCTGCCCGGAGTTCACACCCACGGCAAGGTCGGCAATAAAGCTGTCTTCGGTTTCACCGGACCTGTGGGAGACCACTGTGGTATACCCTGAATCCTTGGCCATCTGGATGGTGTCAAGGGTTTCGGTCACGGTACCGATCTGGTTCAGTTTAATCAGAATGGAGTTGCCCACCCCCCTTGCAATACCTTGTTTAAAAATATCCGGATTTGTAACAAATACATCATCGCCCACAATCTGAATACGGTTGCCCAGGCGCTGGGTCATAAGCTCCCAGTTATCCCAGTCCTCTTCTGCCAGGCCGTCTTCAATGGAAACCAAAGGATATTTATCAATCAGACTTTCATAGTAGTCAATAAGTTCCGCCGGGGACAATTCTCTGTTTTCAGAAGCAAATATATACTTGCCGTCTTTGTAGAACTCACTGGCTGCAGCATCCAGGCCGATGCCGATGTCCTTGCCCGGCCGATAGCCGGCAGCTTCAATGGCGGTAATAATATTTTCAATGGCCTCTTCATTGGATTCAAGGTCCGGAGCGAATCCGCCTTCGTCACCTACGCCCGTGGCAAGCCCCTTGCCCTTAAGTATCTTTTTCAGATTATGAAAGGTTTCCGCACCCATACGGACGGCTTCACAAGTATTGGCGGCCCCAAAGGGAAGGATCATGAACTCCTGGATATCCAGATTATTGGCGGCATGGGCACCGCCGTTGATGATATTCATCATGGGAACAGGCATTACCCGTGCATTTATGCCGCCCAGATGGCGGTACAACGGGATCCCGTTGGCTGCGGCAGCAGCCCTTGCAGCGGCCATGGAGACGCCCAGAATGGCGTTGGCGCCCAGACGTGATTTATTTTCAGTGCCGTCAATATCAATCATTGTCCGGTCCAGCCCGGCCTGATCCATGGCGTCATACCCAATAATCTCAGGGGCTATAACCTCATTGACATTGGCCACGGCATTGAGCACACCCTTGCCCATGAAGCGGTTTTCAGCCTTGTCACGAAGCTCAAGGGCCTCCCTTGTCCCGGTTGAGGCACCGGACGGTACCGCAGCCCGCCCCTGTGCGCCGCAGGCCAGGGTGACATCCACTTCAACCGTAGGATTCCCCCTGGAATCAATAATTTCTCTTGCCCTGACATCAATCAGTTCCGTCATTTTTTCACCCCTTATTTTATATATGGATAATTATTTAACGTTTGCACCGGACTATCTGGATTAAGAATTTTGTATCAAATATTTTCTTAATATCAATTTGCCGTGCCACATTCAAGGTCTTATGGCAATTTAATTCGGTACGCTTGGGATAGATTTTAACACATTTCAACCGGTTTAATACAAGAAAGCCCAACGCATGTAAGGGTTACAAGGGGAGGCTGCAATACCTTGACAAAAAAAGGGCAGTCCTATATTAAGATTTGCTGATACAGTTTTGGCAAAGACGGGCAGCTCTTAAATTTTCATGACAAGGATGCCTTTTTAGCAATTCATGAAAGAACGCCGTGAGCAGAGCGGTTCTTTCATTTTAAGATATTACGATTTTTGATTAGGCCCATGATCGGAATAAAACATTCCCAAATATGGTTTGGAATTTTCGTTCGTATTCAAGGCGTGTCAATGGGAGCATATTAAACATATGTGCCCATTGACACAACGAAAAAGACGGATGAAAAGGCAAACCATATGGAAGGTTGTATTTTGGGCCTTAGGTGCGTTTAAGCGGGATATCCCATTTCTTCATGTATTTCCAGACAAGGGTCCGGCTTTTCCCAAGTTGTCTTGCCACCTCAGCCTTATTCCAGTTGCAGGCTTCCAGGAGCGACACCAGGCGCTCCCGGGTCAATGGGGCCGGAGAAAAGGCCGGCTGATCTGAGAACGACGCGTTTCCGGGCATCGGTGCCGTGCAGGACTGCCTTTCACCGCAAACCTCGTCAGGCAGATCTGCACAGCTTATTTCCCGGGTGCGGCAGAGTACAAATCCATGGGCAATGGCGTTTTCCAGCTCCCGCACATTTCCCGGCCAGGGATAGGCCATCAGCGCTTTCATGGCGTCGGGGGCCACATTACGGATGTCCATGCCTTCGTGTGTGTTGCCTTTTTCAATGAAGCTGCGGACCAGCAACGGAATATCCTCCAGCCGCTGCCGCAAAGGGGGAAGCCGGATGGGAAATACCTTAAGCCGGTAATATAAATCCTCGCGAAACCTGCCTTCACGGGTCAGGGTATTTAAATCTTTATGGGTGGCCGCAATAATCCGGATGTCGATTTTCTTTTTCCGGGTATCCCCCACCCGCTCAATTTCCCGTTCCTGGAGCACCCGCAGCAGTTTTACCTGCATATACGGTGTCAGTTCCCCGATCTCATCAAGAAATATGGTGCCGGTATCTGCCTGCTCAAACCGGCCGATCCGGTCTTTGTGCGCACCGGTAAACGCGCCTTTAACATGGCCGAACAATTCACTTTCCAGCAATGTTTCGGACAATGCCGAGCAGTTAACCGTTACCAGGGGGCGTTGCCCCCCGGCCGCCTTATAGTGGATGGCCCGGGCCACAAGCTCCTTGCCTGTGCCGCTTTCACCCTGGATCAGGATGGTGGCCCGGCTGTCTGCTGCCGCCCGGATGGCATGGAACACCTTTTCCATGGCTGCCGATTTTCCAATGATATTGCCAAGGGCGTAACGCTTTTTAAGTTCCTGTTTGGC
>JAKSBO010000874.1 GCA_022361095.1 Desulfobacterales bacterium
ATGAATCGGTCACCTTTGGCAAAGGCCACTCCTTTTTCAAGCCGGGCATTGAATTGTCCGGCATCTAAATCTGAAAAACCGGTATAGGTACCGGACAGTTTTTCGGGCAGGGTGTTAAAGGCCTGCGTTACCGTTTTTTCCAGGGCCAACCGCCGGGTTTTATTCATGTTGCCTGAAAAAGGAAACCGGCGCAGGTTTCTTGCCACCCGGATTCGCGATGAATGTATGAAGGTCTGTTCCGGGTCAAGGTCCGGCAGGACTGTTTCCTGAATACCGGGTTTATGGGACCAGCCCGGCCCAAGGTTGTGATAGTCCTCGATAATAGGGCGCAACACCGGTGCAAAGCAATCATAACTTTCCATGTCCCCGGCATAAAAACCAATGGTTGAATCGGGATTGCCGATTCCGGATCTGATGGCCTGATCAAGACTATACCCTGACGGGGTTCGGATGTTTTTAAGATCGTTATATAATTTGCGTGTCAGGTACTGCTTTATTTTGGAGCGGGAAAAATCGTGAAAAGGCAGCCCGGGTTCAGCTTTCATAGCGGGAGGACTGGGAAGATATCGCCCGGGCCAGACGGGTCTGGATCTGATCTAAAAGAATGCAGCCCTTATGGCATTTGGGCAGGTTCTCCCTGAATTCACAATTAACGCATGGGCTTTGGGTCAGATACCCCACCTCAAAATCAAATAAATCTCTTTTAATCGACTGATTGTCCATTTTTTTACTATACTACCGGTTAAAATAAAGATTTTATATCATTGATTTTAGATCCGGGTCAACATTTGAAATTACAACATAAGCCGGTTTGGCGTAACTGGATTGACGCGTTACAATCAAACCAGTTTTTGGGCCAATATGGATATATGTTCGGGGCCGATCCCGCAACACCCGCCAATGAGCGTCGCGCCATCCTGAACCCATTTTTGGGCCCAGGTCAGATATGATGACGGGGTTAAATCCGGGCGTATCTCATTGAGTTTTTCGTTTGCCTTTGCCGCTTTTGTCTGGGCAGGAAACGCATTTGCATAGGCTCCGATTTGGATATTTGGGGCGCCCAGGTCTGCCAACCGGTCCTTAGTTATCTTAATGGCTTGGCTGATGACCTCGGGTTGGCAGCAATTGAACAAAACGGCATTCACCTTTGCATTGACCATCTCTGTAATTGCATCTGCCAATAATTGGCCGGAGCGTAACACAGGTTCGCTATTTGCGTGCGCATCATCCAGGGTGAAGGCGACCCAGAAGGGTTTGCCGGACTGATCCAATTGATCGACCAGGGATTTGATACGGAGAGATTCATCAATCAGGCTCTGGGTTTCACATAGCCACAAATCCACATATGGCCCCAGTCCTTCAATCAAAGGGGTCGCAATGTCAACAACCCGTTCCGGCTGGTAGAGATCGGCACGGTAGGAGCCGAACAGCGGGGGAATGGAACCTGCAACCCGGGTGTGCGGCCGGGTTTCATTGACAGCGGCACACGCTGTCTGGCCGGCGATGATTGCCAAGGCCTTGCCCTGTTTTTTAAATTGCTGCTCTCCAAGGTGAAAAGGGACCAGGGCATAGGAGTTGGTTGTTATGACGGATGCACCGCTTGCAATAAATGCCTTGTGGACCTCTTTGACCATGTCAGGGGCCTCAATCATGCTCCGGGCTGACCATTCCGGTTGTCTGAACGGCGCGCCCCGCCGTTCCAGTTCCCTGCCGATACCGCCATCGATGATCGTGACTTTTGCTGTTTTCATTATTTGCTCCTTGACGTTCATTTATTGTATGCCGGTTTTTATACGCACCTTCAATATTGGGTCTGTTTGCGATTCAACATGGAGGGCAATCTTAAAAATCATGCAACAAAATGTTAATCCGTATCAACTGGGAAGGGATGTTTTGTTTGAAGTTCAGCCAATTAAAGAGTAGCCTTACCCGTACATAAAAATCAATAAAATATTCTTTGCCGCAAAATTTTTTGGGATACAGGCCATCCAGGCGCCAAACATAACTTTTTTATCATTTGACACCACATTTGACCGCACTATATTAAACAAAACCAGTGTCCATTCAGGGCCGGAACCTTTTATGGCCGCCTGTAATAACGGTTCAAATAACGGCCATGGGCCGATCCGGGATCCCGGGGTCCAGGCCCGGCCCACAAAAAAGTTTTAAAAATTTGAGTAACTTACCCAGACGCATATATAGGGATAGAACATAAGGATTGACAAGTTATGGAAGAGATCACAAAGCAGATCGAGAACGCCCATCTTCTGGTGAACCGTATCCGCAATGAAGTGAGCAAAACCCTGGTAGGGCAGGAAAAATTGGTTGACGGCCTGTTGACAGGGCTTCTCACCGGCGGTCATGTGCTCATTGAAGGGGTGCCGGGACTTGCAAAAACCTCGGCGGTCAAAGCATTGGCTGCCGCTGTCCAGGCAGACTTTAAACGCATTCAGTTCACCCCGGATCTTTTGCCTGCGGATTTGACCGGTACTGAAATCTACCGGCCGAAAACAACCGATTTTATTACCCGTAAGGGGCCGTTGTTCAACAATATTATTTTAGCAGACGAAATCAACCGGGCCCCTTCAAAGGTGCAGTCCGCACTTCTGGAGGCCATGGAAGAAAAACAGGTGACCATCGGTGATACCACCTATCGGTTGCCTTCTCCCTTTTTGGTGCTGGCCACCCAGAACCCCATTGAACAGGAGGGTACCTATCCGCTGCCCGAAGCCCAGGTAGACCGTTTTATGCTCAAGGTGCTGGTGGAATACCCCAGCCGGGCCCAGGAACTTGAGATCCTTAAGAAGACCAGTTTTGACCGGGAGGAAGAGACCTCGCCTGTTGTCTCCTGCGAGGATCTTGCCGGTTTAAAAAGGCTGGTGGATCAGGTCTATGTGGATGAAAAACTCAAAGAGTATATCGTCAGCCTGATCTTTGCCACACGAAACCCGGAATCCTGCAAAATGCAGACGGGACATTATATTGAGTTCGGGTCATCGCCCAGGGCAACCATTTTTCTTGCCAAGGCGGCCCGGGTGACGGCATTTCTGGCAGGCCGGGCCTATGTGACGCCCCAGGACATAAAACTTGCCGGACCTGATGTACTGCGCCACAGAATTTTGCTCTCCTTTGAGGCCGAGGCCGAAGAGATTTCAACCGAACAGGTGGTGGCGGACCTGTTTGATTCCGTCGAAGTGCCGTAAGCAATAGGTACAGATGATCATAAAATGATTCCTGCGCATATCATAAAAAAAATCAGGCAGATTCATATAAAGTCCCGCAAAACCGTCAATACACTGATGGCAGGACAGTACCGGTCCGTGTTCAAAGGTTCGGGCATTGAATTTGAAGAGGTGCGTGAATACGCCCCGGGGGATGATGTCAAATCCATTGACTGGAATGTCTCGGCGCGCACGGGCAAGGTGTTTGTTAAGCTGTTCAGGGAAGAGCGCGAATCCATCGTCATGCTGCTCATTGATATGAGCGCCTCTCTGAATTTCGGTACCCATTCGGGCCGAAAGCTCGAAAAAGTGGCCGAGCTGGCATCGGTACTGGCATTTAACGCCATTAAAAGTAATGACAAGGTCGGCGTGATTTTCTTCACGGACCAGGTTGAAAAGTACATCCCTCCCAAAAAGGGTTCTGCCCATATCTGGCGGGTGATCAAGGAAATTTTTACCTTTGCGCCCAAGGGGATGGGCACGGATATCGCGTGCGCCCTGGATTTTATGGCAAAAATCAGCAAAAAACGC
>JAKSBO010001021.1 GCA_022361095.1 Desulfobacterales bacterium
GTTGACCAATACGGCCTGGAGTGTTTTGTCTGAATCCGACCAGGCATATAAAGCCGGCAGGATAACGCTGGATGAAGCTAAAATTATGGCGATCCAAGAGGTCGGCAGGATGAGATACGGAAAAGAACAAAAAAATTATTTTTGGATTACGACCACCGATCCTGTAATGATAAATCATCCATATCGTTCGGACTTAAACGGAAAAGACCTGGTTGATTTTGCAGACAAGCATGGGAATAAGTTATTTTCCGATGCCGCTGATTTGGTAAATGAAAAGGGCGAGGGGATCATCCAATACTATTGGCAGAAAGATGATGCGTCCCGCGAAGTGCCGAAATTATCATATGTAAAAGCGTATCCTGCGTGGAACTGGATAGTTGGTACCGGTATCTATCTTGATGATGTAAGGCAGGAAATAAAAAGGTTGAGGGATCGACTGTTACGGATATCGATTCTTGTTATAGGCATTATCATTGTCATTCTTGTGTATGTATTAAAACAAACCAGAATAATTGAGGGAAAACGCAGAGATGCCGTGAACGAATTAAGATTGTCAAACCAGAGATATAAAAGCCTGGTGGGCGCGTCAACCGAAGGCACCTTGATGGTGGTTGAACAAAAGGTCGTGTTTGCTAACAGTAAATTTATCAGTTTGCTCGACAGTGAAAGCGACTCGCTGGTTGGCACCGATTTTTCACAGCTTTTTAAATTGGGCTGGGATGAAATGGTTTCAGGAATGAAAAATCCCAATCAAACCCATGCCTTTGAAACCGAGCTTTTGCGGTCTAAAGCAGGTTTTCAGCATATTGTAGCTTATGTAACACAGGTTGAACAATCGGATAGCACAGCTTATATATTTGTGATAAAAAATATTACCGAAAAGAACAGGCTTCGGCTCGATACCCAGAAATTGTCTGAGGATGTTCAGCTCTCGCTCCAATTAATGAACCAACCGGTTAAGAATCTGGTCAACGAAAATATTCATTGTGATATAAACATGCCGATCGGTAAGGTTATTGCGTTGATGAAGAATAAGCGCAGCGAAATTATAAGTGTAAAAAACGGCGGGGAAACCGTAGGCGTTATAACCGATAAAGATATCCGAAATCGTTTAATTAACGATTTAATCACCATGGACAGCCCGGCAGTAAAAATAATGACATCGCCGGTAATCAGTATAAACCAGGGTGCCTTACTGTACGAAGCGGTACTGTTATTTCGGGAGCATAATATTTCACACCTTATGGTGACCAACCATAATAATAGGATTTTTGGTAGCATCAGCTATCTTAAATGTCTTGAGATGCAAAACAACTCACTGACATTTTTAATACAGGAGATACAAAAGTGTGATGTTATCGGTGATATGCGCAATATTTATAATAAAGTGCCGGTGCTCATACAGGCAATATTTACCAGTACGGATAATATCAGCAGTGTATCGCGTATCATCACTTCGATTGCCGATGCCATAAATAAACGGGTGATAGAAATGGCAATCGCCGAAGTCGGATCACCCCCTTGCGAGTTTGCATTCATAGCAATGGGAAGCGAAGGGCGCGGAGAACAAACCCTTAAAACCGACCAGGATAATGCCATCATTTTTGCAGAGCAGTCGGATGATAATAAACAATACTTTTTGCGTCTATCGGTGATAATAAATGAAAACCTGCATAAGATAGGCTATGCGCGTTGCGAAGGTGACCTGATGGCAGGGAATCCTGAATGGTGTAATCATATTAGTGAATGGAAGGAGATCTTCTCAACATGGATTAACAATCCTGTGGGGTTAAATGTTCTTGATGGTTCTCTGTTTTTTGATATGCGTTTGGTTTTTGGAAATGAGCAATTGTCATCTCAGTTGATTGATTTTGTATATGAAGAATTAAAAGGTAAAAATGAATTCTTTAGCCAGTTGGTTAAAACCGTTGCCGCAAGCAAGCCGGCCTTTGAGAATCAGCGCGTTGACGTTAAAAAGTTTTTGATCCCAATCGTCGGGTATTTAAGAGCCAAGGCATTGTTTTACGCCATCAAACAAACCAATAGCATGGTGCGGCTAAACTATTTGATGGCATATGATTTAATCTCCGAAAGCAAGGCACAGGAGATTGAAAAAATGTATAATTTTCTTATGCATCTTCGAATAAAATGCCAGGTCAGTCTTATACTGGACAACGACTGGCCGTCTAATTCAATCTCGCTGAATAATCTTACGGCTATAGAGCAGGAGACGCTTAGAAATATAATTAAGGAAGTGCAGAAATTACAAGAAGAGCTCCAAACAATCCTTTGATAATGAGTTGTTTTAAATTTGACCGTGTATGGAAACATTCAGGGTCATACCGCAACGATAGCCGTTGACAAGTCTATTTTCAGTGGATATGAGTATACGCCAGGCAGATGAGTTATTCCTGAATTGTTAGAAAAGGTAAGGCCCATGATCAGAATTAAATCTGCCAAAGATGCGCCGGATTTTAAGTCACCATCAAGGCCCGCCAAAACGCATATTCAAAATATGTGTCCTTTGGCGTAACGCCGAGGGCGGATTAAAAGATAAGTAGATGGGCGATTTTATTTTGATCATGGGTCCAGAGACCCGGAGACGGATTTATTGTGCTTGAATATACGCCAATTGCCCAGTTTGCCATAGGGACCGACCACAGGGTAAAGGTCTGGAACAAAGCCTGTGAAGTGCTTACCGGCGTTTCTGCCGAGAACATTATCGGCACAGACAACCAGTGGAAGATTTTCTATTCTAAAAAACGGCCTGTTCTGGCAGATATTGTTGTCGAGCAGGATTATGAAAAATTTCTTGAAATATACGGCACAAAAAATCCGGCCCAGTCCAGCATTGTCCCCAATGCCTGGGAGGCAACAGACTACTTTGAAAATTTTAACGGTAAACCAAGATATATCTATTTTATGGCGGCCCCTGTTTTTGATGACCAGGGCAACATCACAGGCGCAGTTACAACCCTTCAGGATATAACGCTTCGTAAAATGCAGGAAGACGCCATGAAGCGTGAATCTAAACAGCTTCAGCAACAATATTCGCTGTTGCAGTCCTCAATGGGAGAGCGCTTCAAGTTCTGCAATATCATAGGCAAAAGTCAAAAAATGCAGGAGGTCTATGACGTAATATTACGGGCAGCCGCCAGTGCCGACAGTGTTGTTATTCATGGTGAATCGGGGGTCGGAAAAGAGTTGGTTGCAAGGGCTATACATGATACCAGCCAAAGAAAAGATGCGCCGTTTATCCCTGTTAACTGTGGCGCTATTTCTGAATCCCTTTTGGAAAATGAGTTTTTTGGTCATGTCAAAGGCGCATTTACCGGTGCTTATAGTGATAAAAAGGGCTTTTTGTCCAATGTACAGGGCGGCACATTGTTTCTTGATGAAGTTGGGGAACTCTCCTTGAACATGCAGGTCAAGCTTTTGCGAGCAATAGAAGGCGGAGGATATTCGCCGGTGGGGAGCACGGAAGTGCTTCATTCGGATCTCAGGATTGTTGCCGCCAGCAACCAGAATTTATGGGAGGAGGTTCAAAAAGGCAATCTTCGCAGCGATTTTTTTTACCGCTTATACGTTATACCTGTAGATCTTCCCCCATTGCGGGAGCGCAAAGAGGACCTTGCCCTCCTTGCCGATTATTTTTTCAGCCGGATGGATTCATCCCTGCAGTTCGATTCCTTGCCCGGAAAAGACATCAAAGCGCTGTATAACTATCACTGGCCCGGAAATGTGAGGGAGCTGCAAAATGTTCTGCGCAGATACGTCACCTTTAATAACCTTGATTTTATGTCACTTCCGGATATCGACCCGCCGGTCATTCCGCCCCAACCCCCACCGGGAGTCGTTACGGTTTCTGATTCCGTCACCGATCTTCCTTTGACGGATGCCGCTGCCCAATTTGAAAAACAGCTTATTCTTTCTGCCCTTAACAACTGCCGCTGGCACAGGGAAAATGCCGCTGAAAAACTGGGTATTTCCCGCAGGACACTCTATCGCAAAATGATGTCCCATGGGCTCATAAACGCCCTTTCATAATATCTTGAATCAAAGTGCCGATCCTTTTCTTTCTGCACAGAGTGCATTTTGCATTTTTTGTTGTGTGTTGCTTATTTTGACAGGATGGGCTTTGTGTAAAAATCGGTCGGGCGCCCGTA
>JAKSBO010000817.1 GCA_022361095.1 Desulfobacterales bacterium
ACCTGACATATCATCTGCCAGGCTTCGTCCCACAACAAAGTTTGAAAGATCTTAGTAACTTACCCAGACTTTCTTATAAACAGCCATGGGCTGGCCTGACATATCAGCGGCCAAGCTCAGCCCACAACAAAGTTTAAAAGATCTGAGCAACTTACACAGACTTTCATATAAAAGGGGTTATTCTTTTTTCCCGCTCTCTTTTTCGCTGCCGCCGTCTTTGGGTTGGAGCCCTTGTGTCAAACCGTTAATGTCCCCCGGACGCATCCCGAGTTCTTCCATGAGGGAATCAATTAACGGGGCCTGGCTGCGGTACCGGAGGGCGCTGTTTACGAGCTGGTCGGACAAACTGGCATTTCCCTGGGCACCGGCCTCTCCGGCTGTCCCGGTGCCGTTGTTTGAAAGCCCGTCAACCTGGAAAATTTTAATGCCGTCAATCTGCTCCATGGGTTTGACACTTTCCCGTATGATTTCAGGCAGGTGTTTGATAAGGGCCATACGGACCTGCATGGCAACCTGCTGCTCTGAAAGGATGTTGTCTGCTTCGTTGATCGCCCGCTGCCCCTGGGCGTCCACGGCGTACCGTTTTTCAGCGGCATCTGCCCTTAATATTTCAGCATCGGCATCTGCCTGGGCTTGGATGCGGATTTTGTCTGCATCTGCATTGGCAAGGGTTTTCACCGCATCTGCCTGGTCCATGGCGGACATCTTTTCGGCTTCAGCGGCAATTTTAATTTTAATGGCCTCACGTTCGGCATTTTCCCTTGCCTTAACCAGCTCAACTTCCTTGGCACGCTCAGCAATTTCCGTTTCCCTGACCGTGACAACCGCTTCTTCTTCCTTGACGGCAATGGCCCTGGCACGATCCGCTTCGGCCTGGGCTTCAGACTGGGCGCGGGATTTTTCCGCAATGGCAATGGCCCGGTCCTGTTCCGCCAGTTCCAATGATTTCTTTTTTTCTATTTCAGCGCTTTCAATGGTCCGCTCCCTGATAATGTCCTTTTCCTTGAGCTGCTTGTCCTTTTCAATCCGTTCTTCTTCAACACTTCGTTCCGCAAGGATTTTGGAGGTATCCACCTTTTTCTGGGATTCAATCTGAGCCTGCTCGGCTTCCTGGGTCCTGTCCGCCTGCTCCTTGGCAATCTCTGCCATTTGCTCTGCCTTGCGGATCTCAATTTCCCTTTCCTGCTTCAGTTTTGCATACTCTTCCTCTTTTTTGATTTCCAACTTTTGCCGCTCGGCTTCAAGATCTTTATTGGCAATGGCCACTTCCGTGTCCTGTTCAATATCGTTTCTTTTTTTCCGGCGCTCTTCTATTTTTTCCGTCAGCTTGGTCAACCCCTCGGCATCAAAGGCGTTGTCAGGGTTAAAATGGCTCTTGTTGGTCTGGTCCAGGCCCGTCAGGGAGACGGTTTCAAGCTCAAGGCCGTTTTTCAGGAGATCCTCGGTGACCACCTGCTGGACCTTTTGAACAAAATCAACCCGCTGTTCATGCAGCTCCTCCATGGCCATTTCAGCAGCCACGGCCCTGAGCGCATCCACAAATTTGCCCTCAACCAGTTTCTTAAGCTCCTCCGGGTTCATGGTTTTAAGTCCCAGGGTCTGGGCGGCATTGGCAATGGCATCCTCCGTGGGTTTGGCCCTGACATAAAATTCAGCAGCCACATCCACCCGCATTCGATCCTTGGTAATCAGGGCTTGTTCATTGTTTCTTTGGACTTCCAGCCGCAGGGTATTCATGTTCACCGGAATCACCTCGTGGAAGACCGGCAGCACCAGGGCTCCGCCGTTCATCACCACCTTCTGTCCGCCAAAACCGGTTCTTACAAATGATATTTCCTTGGTGGCACGTCTGTATAGTTTTGCAAAGATCATGACCATGGCGAACAGTGCGATCAGGATCACACCGGCAATGGTCAAAATATTGATCATGTTTAACATGTTGGTTTACTCCTTTTTATCTTCATTGTCATTGAGCGCTGCCACTGAATTGGCAATCCCTGTATATCCTGCACCGGCCTGCCTCACGATGAGCACCGGATCTCCTTGCCGGAAGGTATCGTCTTCCAGGTCCGGCTCCACCATAATATAATGGGTGGTGCCGAATTTATCTTTCAATTTTGCCTGGGCAGGTTTTCCCTTTGCCGCCTTTCCCAGGGTAATCACCGCCACCCGGCCAATAAATGATTTTTCGGAAACCGCCTCTGTTTCATCCTTGGGCATTATTCTGGCAATGACACCGGTCAGCATCCTGACAAGGGGCAGGCTTACGGCCAAGGATGCCCCTGAAGCGGCAAGGCCGGGTAAAAGCCGGCCTGTGAATTCAAGGATAAAGGACTGGATAATCAGTCCCGTCAGCCCGAACACGGTTAAAAAGGCCACCAGAATAATTAAAAACGGAACCTGGCCAATGCGAAACCACCCCAAGATTTTTGTCAATGCGCCGGGGGAGGATGCATCCGGGCCGTCCAGATCAACATCTGCATCCAGATCAAAATCAGGCATAAAGGTTTCAAACATATTTGAAAGGCCAATGCCGATCATGGTGGTGGCCCCTTCAAGCACGGCGATCAGGATCATAATGGCCAAGGCAACCGTAAAAGGCATATTCCGGCTTTCCAATATGAACCCGATCATGAGGACTTGGCTCCTCCTTTAATCTGTGCCAGCCGTTCCCGGATTTTATTTTTCCGGGACAGCTCCTCCAGCTCTGCCAGTTGGGCCGCTGTCTTGCGGCTGGCAGGACCGCCCTGTCCGGGAAGTCCTGTGGCCCGCTCAATAACGCGGTCAAATGCGGATTCCGCTTTGCTCACCCGGGATTCAACACTGTCCGGGGTACTGCCGGCCGGCAAGTCCGGAGAAGCCGGGTCCCCGCCAGCTTTTTCAGCCTGCCTGAACTGAATCAGTTCGTCATTCATCTCCCGCCGCTTGGCCATCAGAGCATTCAGATAGTTTTCCAGCTCTTTTTCCTGGTTATCACAATCAGACAGGGTGGCCTCTAACACCGGAATCTGGGCCTCAATATCCAATTGCCGGGCAATGGCGGCCTCGGCCAGGTCATCCCGGTTTTCGTTCACCGCTAATTCAATCTTTCCGGCAAGATCTTGGTGGCGCTTATTCTCTTCCATGAGTTTGGTGCCGGCTAAATGCTTTTTTGCCAGAACCTGACCCAGTTCCTGCCTGATATCATCAATGGCGGACTCCACTTCCCGCATTGCTTGTGTCAGCACGGATTCAGGCGCTGCATTTTCAATGGACTCTATCAGGGAATTAACACTTCCGCTGATAATCCGGCCCACGCGGTTAATCAATGTCTCTTTCATTGCTCTTTTCCTTTTTTTTATTGGGTTAAGAACCCGTAATCTCTTGCCGTAACAGGGCAAGCGCATGTGTCTTTTCAGGATGGTTTTTCAAACGGTCTGCCAGATCCATAATGGCGTTAAACATGGATTCCCCCAGAAGCCGTTTGTTCAGGTCCAGAAAATGCTGCCTCTCCTGTTCCTTTTGCTGCTTGTGCTGCCAGGATTGTGTCCAGAAATCCAGAAGGTTCTCCTTTAAATGGCTTTGGGCCAGCCGCTGCCATTCACCGGCATCAAACCAGATACCGCCGCATTTGGAACATCGTTCCAAATAAAAAGGATTGTCGGTATCCACCTTTGCTCTGAGCATAATGCCGTGGCCGGCAGGACAGACACCTGTTTTATCATCCATTGACGCACTGTCCGGCAAGGGAGATGACGACTCAACCAGTACGGATTCGGGAATCGCAGCCGCATCTTTATCCGAAATCCATATCCCTTTGCAGTCCGGGCAGGTAAAGGGACTGTTAAAATCATTTTTTTGAAGATCAGGCGTTTTACACTTTGGGCATTTCATCAGCAACGTATCCTTTGAATGTGTTTTGGGGTGACGTATAAACCCCGCTGTTTATTGAGGCTTTAAAAATTGAAGACAGAAATAACTCTGTCGAGAAGATCTGACAGTTCTGTAAGAAAGTCCGTGTCATTGACACAGATCTTTCAGCTTTAGCTGCGGGCTGAGTTTTGGTGTTGATAGACCAGGTCTGTTTATGGCTGTTCCATTAAAATAACCGCTGTCATTAATTGCCCTACACAATATACCAGATCACTATTTAATATTCCACATGAT
>JAKSBO010000723.1 GCA_022361095.1 Desulfobacterales bacterium
AGGATATCAACACCAAGGTAGATGACAACAAACGCAAATTTTTTCTCAAAGAGCAGCTCAAGGCCATCCAGAAGGAACTTGGCATCCAAAAGGATGACAAAACTTCTGATGTGGATAAGTTCAAGGAACGGTTTGCGGAACTTGACCCGCCCGAGCACGTGGTCAAGCGCTTTGACGAGGAAATTGAAAAACTGTCCGTGCTGGAAACCGGATCTTCGGAATACGGGGTGACGCGTAACTATCTGGACTGGGTCACCGCGTTTCCATGGGGTGTCTATTCCGAAGATAATATTGATATAGAGCGGGCGGAAAAGGTGCTGGACCGGGATCATGCAGGGCTCTCCGACGTCAAGGAACGGATCATCGAGTTTTTTGCCGCAGGCGTGTATAAAAAGGATATTTCAGGGTCCATCATTTTATTTGTGGGACCGCCCGGTGTGGGTAAAACCTCCATCGGCAAGTCCATTGCCGAAGCCCTGGGCCGAAAGTTTTTCCGGTTCTCTTTGGGGGGGATGCGTGACGAAGCCGAGATCAAGGGGCATCGGCGCACCTATGTGGGGGCGTTGCCAGGCAAATTGGTCCAGGCGTTGAAAGACACGGCCGTGGCCAATCCTGTGATCATGCTTGATGAAGTGGATAAGATCGGCGCATCCTACCAGGGTGATCCGGCTTCGGCATTGCTGGAGGTGCTGGACCCCGAGCAGAACAGCGAATTTTTGGACCACTACCTGGATCTTCGTATTGACCTGTCCAAGGTGCTGTTTATCTGCACGGCCAATACGCTGGATACCATACCAGGGCCTTTGCTGGACCGTATGGACCTTATTAAGCTGAGCGGCTATATCACTTCAGAAAAACTGGAGATCGCAAGAAAGCATCTGTGGCCAAGGCTTTTAAAGCGAAATAACCTTAAGGGCTCCATTATCACGATCACCGATCCCACCATCCGGCATCTCATTGAAGGCTATGCCCGGGAAGCCGGGGTGCGTAACCTTGAAAAGCTTTTGAACAAGATCATACGCAAAAGTATTGTCCGTATCTTGAAGGACAAAGAGGAGAAGATCCAGATCAACATCAAATCCCTGGAAGATTTGCTTGGGCCGCCTGTGTTTACCCCTGAAAAACAGATGTCCGGGGTGGGTATCGTAACAGGTCTTGCCTGGACCGCCATGGGCGGTGCCACCTTATCCATAGAGACGGTGAAGGTGCATGGAAAAGGCCCCGGGTTCAAACTGACAGGGAAACTTGGGGATGTGATGCAGGAGTCTGCCTCCATCGCACTGTCCCATGTGCGCTCCTCGTCAGCAACTTACGGCATCAAAGCGGATTATTTTGACGATGCCTTTGTCCATATCCATGTGCCCGAGGGTGCCACGCCCAAGGATGGGCCAAGTGCCGGCATCACCATTGCCACAGCCATTGTTTCCCTGGCATCGGGCCGCCGGATCAAACGGTCTTTGGCAATGACCGGGGCATTGACACTTACGGGTGATGTGCTGCCTGTGGGCGGGATTAAAGAAAAAATCATTGCCGCCCGGCG
>JAKSBO010000245.1 GCA_022361095.1 Desulfobacterales bacterium
AGTTAAGCTCTTTAGCGTCGATGGTACTGCATGGGAGACTGTGTGGGAGAGTAGAACGCCGCCGGTTCTTTTTTTAAAAGCCCTGATTATTTATTGCAAATGGTCAGGGCTTTTTTTGTTTTTTATCAATTCGGTTTAGGAAATACCTTAGTAATGATTTTTGCAGATAACATCTCCCTTGCCTATGGCAAACGCGTCCTGTTCAAAGATGTCAACATCATGTTTAAACCCGGCAACTGTTACGGCCTTATCGGGGCCAATGGTGCCGGAAAAAGTACCTTTTTAAAGATTCTTGCCCAGGAGATTGAGCCGGATACCGGCACGGTTTCTGTGGGACCTAAAGAGCGGATTGCTGTATTGCGGCAGGATCACTTTGCCTTTGATGAGTATGGGGTGATTGAGACGGTCATCATGGGCCATGAAAAGCTGTACCGGCTCATGGCCGAGCGGGAGGCCCTTTATGCCAAGCCTGATTTTTCCGAAGCGGACGGTATCCGGTCCGGTGAAATTGAGATTGAGTTTGAAGAGATGAACGGGTATGAAGCTGAATCGGATGCGGCCGTGCTTTTAAAGCACCTGGGCATTGATGAAGCCCTGCACACAAAAAAAATGAAAGAGCTTGAGGGCGGCGAGAAAGTGCGGGTCCTCCTGGGCCAGGCACTGTTCGGCAACCCGGATGTCCTGCTCCTTGACGAACCTACCAATAACCTGGACATCCAGGCCATTAACTGGCTCCAGGAGTTTTTGTTCCGGTTTAAAAACACAGTGATTGTGGTTTCCCATGACCGGCATTTCATGAACCAGGTATGCACCCACATTGCCGACATTGATTTCAACCGGATTTCCGTTTACGTGGGCAATTATGATTTCTGGTACCAGGCCAGCCGGCTCAACCTGAAACAGAAGCTTGCGGACAACAAGCGTGTGACGGAAAAGGCCGAAGAGCTCAAGTCCTTTATCCGCAGGTTTTCCTCCAATGCGTCCAAGTCAAAGCAGGCAACGTCCCGCAAAAAATTGCTGGATAAGCTGACCGTTGAAGAGCTGCCGGTATCGAGCAGAAAATATCCCTTTATACGATTTAAACCTGAAAGGGCTTGCGGCAACATTATCCTTGAAGTTGAAGGGCTCTCCAAGACCATTGAGGGTGAAAAGATCCTGGATAATGTTACGTTCAGGGTCAATAGCGGGGACAAAATTGCCTTTGTGGGCGAAAATACACTTGCCATCACCGCGCTTTTCGATATTTTGTCAGGAAAAATGCAAGCGGATGAAGGTGAGTTCAGGTGGGGTGTCACCACCAGCCAGTCCTATTTTCCCAAAGAGCATGGCGCTTTTTTTGATGAGGATCTCAATCTGATCCACTGGCTGCTGCAATTTGCCCCGCCCACCGAGGGTGAAAACTTTGCCAGAACCTTTTTGGGACGGATGCTTTTTTCCGGTGAAGATGCCTTGAAAAAGACCCATATGCTTTCGGGCGGTGAAAAGGTCAGATGTATGCTCTCCAGGATGATGCTGGCCGAGTCCAATGTTTTAATGCTGGATGACCCCACCAACCACCTGGACCTTGAATCCATCACCGCCCTTAACGACAGCCTGGCGGCGTTTCCCGAAGTGGTGCTGTTCACCTCCCACGACCATGAGTTTATCAATACCATTGCCAACCGTATCATCGAGATAAGGCCCGAAGGGATTATCGATCGCCTCATGTCCTATGATGAATTTCTTGAAAGCCCGGAAGTCGCCCGGGCAAAGGAAAAAATAAGCGCGTAAACACACGGACGGACAGGCAGGCAAAAAAGAGAATGAAGACCGAATACGATGTGGTGATTATCGGGGCGGGGGCCTCCGGGCTGATGTGCGCGGCCCAGGCCGGAAAACGCGGACGGCGTGTAAAAGTTCTGGACCACGGCCCCAAGCCCGGGCGCAAGATCCTTATGTCCGGCGGGGGCCGGTGCAACTTTACCAACCGCAGGGTCAGTGCCCGGAATTATATTTCATCCAATCCCCACTTTGTAAAATCCGCGCTGAGCCGTTACCGGCCCGAGGATTTTATTGACCTTGTCCGGCAATACGGGATCCGTTTCAGCGAACGGGAGCACGGCCGGTTGTTCTGTGCGAGCAGTGCCGGCCAGATCCTTGATATGCTGCTGGCGGAATGCCGTAAATCCGGTGTCAGCCTGGCACCCAAAACAAGCATTACCGGCATCGAAAAGCAGACGCCTGCCCGGGGATTCCGGGTACGCACATCCGGGGTAAGCATCAATGCCCCATCCCTGGTCATTGCCACAGGAGGGGTTTCAATGCCTGTATCCGGGGCCACGCCGTTCGGATACAAGGTTGCCGGTCAGTTCGGGGTTCCTGTGGTGCAGCCCCGGCCCGGCCTTGTTCCCTTTACGGTTCAGCCGGCAGATAAAACGGTCCTGGCGCCCCTGGCCGGAATTTCAGTCAAGGCACGGGTCAGCACGGGATCTGTTTCATTTAAGGAACAGCTTCTGTTTACCCACCGGGGCCTGAGCGGCCCTGTGATTCTCCAAGCCTCCTCCTATTGGCAGTCTGGAGCACCGGTGGTCATCGACCTTTTCCCGGATGGAAATATGGAAGAACTGCTGGAAACAGCCCGGCGGAGCCGGCCCAAACGCCATGTTAAATCCGTTTTGGCCAAGCACCTGCCAATGCGCCTGGTCCAGGCCCGTCTGGATGAAACGTTGTTGAACTGCCCCCTCCACAGCCTTTCCCGCCAGGGACTTAAACAAGTGATAAATGAAATTCATGCCTGGAATATCCAGCCCGGCGGCACCGAAGGATACAGAACCGCCGAGGTAACCGTCGGCGGCATTGACTGCCGCAGGTTCTCCTCAAAGACCATGGAATCCCGGGGCGTCCCGGGACTTTACGCCATCGGAGAAGTGCTGGATGTCACCGGATGGCTGGGCGGATACAATTTCCAGTGGGCATGGTCTTCGGCCTGGGCTGCCGGACAGGCGGTATAGCGCTTACCTAAAAAAACGGCCTGGCCCCATAGAATAGGGTTTCATTACAATCTCCCCTTAGTCCCAGCCCATCAGGTAGGCTACTTTTGTCCATTGTGACCAGTCAACGCCGCGATCCATGGCCTCTTGGCCTATCTGTTTATTTATCAGGCTTTTTTGACCTTTATAAACCATATACTCAACAATCAAAACAATGGCATCCTCATCATCATCCCCGCAGGAGCCGGAAAGGAGTGCCTTGATCAATCCAATACAATCCTGGGGAGATAGATGTTGATCAATACCCTTGTAACCATAAGCCCAAAGGCGGGACACAGCCAGTCTGGCCGCATCGTCATTTTTTTCTTCGGCAATCTGCCCGGCGCCTTTGTTGTTTTCTGCCGGCAGTTTTGACATGATCACACTCAAGAATTCATCCCACTCTGCGCCATCAATTCCGGAATCAAATTTTTCCAGGCCGATATTATCAACCACCTTTTTGCACTGGTTATTGTTCAGCCGTGAAAGCACGGTGATGATCAACTGCTCTTCCTGATCCCAGCATTCGGTTTCAATCAGACCTTTTATCAATTCGGTGGCTGTTTTGCTGGAAATGCTTTGGGTTTGCAGCCGGCGCCGGATCATATAAAGCAGTTTCGTCCATTCACTGCCGTCGATGCCTTTGTCCAGATAGGAGATACCTACCTTGAGAATAATTTTAAAAAAATTAGTATGATTCTGAACGCTTAGAATTTTTAGAATGCTGTTTTCGTCTCCATCACCGCAAACCCCTTTTATCAGCAGCTCAATGATATAGACGCAAAGATTTGGCGGGACTGTTGACGGAAACTTGTTTTTTTCCAGATATTTGACAATTTTGTCGTCCAAATTGGAAAACAACAAGGTTGGATCACCCATCCCCCGGATATAAAATTGCGCACCCGCAGGTTTTTCCAAAAGGTCCAGGGTCTCCCAGGACGCCAGGGCGTTGAGAAATTCCGTGGATCTTAAAGATTCCATGGATTTTAGGTATTTCATTGCTTCCAGGGAAATTAAGGTTTTTTTGTTGACCTCATGGCTTTTGTTCCATGCCGTCATCACTTCGCTGTGAGTGAATTTAACATTCCTGTCGGGATCCTTC
>JAKSBO010000476.1 GCA_022361095.1 Desulfobacterales bacterium
TATTATCGGCGTAGGCGCCAATGACATGACCGGCATGCTGTTGCCCATTGCCACCAGCCTGACCGGCAGGGTTGAAAACACGCCGATCATTGTGACCGGGGCCGTGGCCACCCCGTCTGCCGAGACCGCCCAGATGGATATGGCCGTTAAAATGACCAATCAGTCGGCCCAGGAAGCCCTGACCATGGTAAAAAACTATATCCAGGGCCTGAGCCCGGATATCAGCATCCCCTGGCTGTTCGGGGATTTCCTCCAGCGGTATTCCATCCACCATCAACTGTTATCCGCATCATACAATGTGGGCGGACCGTCCGCAGGGTATGCCCTGGCCCTGAACACCTTGTCGGTTTTGCTCCAGATCCCCCTGTGCATTGACTTTGGTATCACCGGCGCCCCCTGGACCAAAGGGGTGAAAAAGGACCAGATCGGCGGCTCGGTGATCATCGGCGGGCACCGGAAAAAAACGGAAAAAGTGCTGCTCTATCTTCGGCGGATGTACATGCCCCTGCAAAACTACCAGGATCTTGAACCTGAATTTCTCATCGGCTACTGGAAGCGGGACAAGGATATTATTGCCGTGACCCATTTTGCCGGCCTCATGCCCGAGGTGCTGTTTCTGGATGAGGCCCACAATAAAATGCGTGAAGAATTAATTGAAAAGAGAATAAAACACAAAACGCAAAGATACTATGACACCGAGCATACGGCGAATCTGGAAGAAGATATTACCCGGATCAAAAAAACAATGAGAAAACGGGCCGAAGAAGAAATTCTCAAACGGGTCAACGCCATCAGGTTCTATCTCCAGGACCCCGGCCGGGAAAAATATATTTCCCATGAAAAAATATTTCAAACCTACATCAAGGCAAATTGACCGTCTGACGACCGCCGTTGGAACACGGCCATGCCATATCAGGTCGCAAATGCGGCGATGAAAATGGCTTATTGACGCAGGGTGTAATTTTCTATAATCTGCAGTCAATGTTATTATTATTGAGTAAGCTCAGATAGCCTTTTGGTTAGCTACAGAATCCTCTCTGTCTTACATAGGAGAGGCTATATGACAGCAATCATGGGCGATTCATGCCGGAATACATTCAAAGACATTCTGGAAGATCAATTCCGGGAAAAAATCTACAACAGTTTTATCAATGACGCGGTTCTTCCCGTGTTGAAGGACGTCATGGCATATTCCCATGATATTGTCGACGCCCTTGAAAGTTCGAATCAAAGCCCTGCTGTGGCATGCGGGCCAGACTGCAGTTACTGCTGTCATTCCCAAATACATGTGCTGCCCATTGAAGCCTTGCTTATCCTCTCCTCTCTAAAGGCCTTTGTTCTCAAAAGCGGCAGCGGAACACTGATGCTTTTGGAGTTGTGCCGAAAGGCTGACTGTTTTAATGTCCGGCTCAGTGTGAATCCCGCTTTAAACCCTAACAGCAAATCTTCGTACCGGGATTTCAATGTGTTACGCAAGTGGCATGAACAATTTGAATTCAAAGGAGACTCCTGCCTGTGCCGAGTTCCCAGACAGGGGTAACAGGACATTTAATTTAAAATGATCACAACAAAAAATAATTTTTTAAATAAGCAAATTCCCAAATTAAACAATCGTTATTTACTCACCTTTTCCAAGGATGACACCTGTATAGAATATTTTCTTTGCAGCCGGAGAACAGGAAGACAGATTTCAAAAGCACTGATTGTTTCCCATGAAGTTTTTTCAGGCAGTCTCTATGTTTCCAGGTTTTATCCGGAACTGTACAGGGAGATAAACTGCAAATACCTGTCAGCAGCCTGCTTTTATCTCATGGTTCATCATGCCGCAGGTGTCTTTAGACTGCTAAATCAATGCCGGGTCAATCTGGAAACAGATAAAGCTGTATTTTTCCAGTTTTATTCCAGGCTTCGGGAATTTCATTTTTACATCCGATATGCCAGACCGGCTGATAAGGTTTACTTGACAGGAACTTACCAGAAAAATGAAATTTACGATAACCTGGTCCATATAACGGCTATGGGCCGGCCCGGTCTATCAGTACCCAGGCTCGCCCCATAACAAAACATGAAAGTAACTTGTTGTTACTTTCAGATAACAGCCACGGGCTGACCGATCTGTCCACTGTGGTTCAGCCCATAGCAAAAATTAAGGCCCATGATCGGAATATTAGCGGCACCCATATGTGCCCATTGACGCAACGAAGAAGACGGATGAAAAGGCAGCCATATGGAAGATTTTATTTTGAACTTGGGCCTAAAAAGCGCCAGGAGAAATATCTCCGGAGATTTTATTATACTCTGAATTAATTAAATTTTTAAATCACGGTTACATTGGTAGCTGCAGGCCCTTTTTGACCCTGCTCGATATCAAAGGAGACACGATCCCCCTCGTTAAGTGACTTAAAGCCGCTTGAGTTGATACCTGAATGATGTACAAAAACATCTTTTCCACCGTCTTCTCGTTCAATAAATCCAAAACCTTTTGCGTCGTTAAACCACTTTACGATCCCAGTTGCCATATCGGCACTCTCCTAAATAAAAAAAGTAAATATAAATCGCTTCAAACTTTGGGGGCAATCGCAGATGTTTTTGAGATATACACCTTGGGGCAGGAAACTTAAAACACGTGAAATTGTGCAATGGCTATGAATCATACAGAAATAAGGGAGGATGTCAAGAAAACAATCAACTCGGCTTGCATTTTCTGTATGTTAGTGTATTATACGGTACTTTTGAATGTAAAGAGACATTCCCTGTCAGAAACACTTCTTTCAGGTAGTCCTCGCTGACCGCGTTGTCTGACAAACATCGTAAGTTGACGTTGAAGTTTTACTAAAACTTGACCGTGAAAACAGTATGAAGATTTTGTTGGAAACGTCTTTTAATTTCTTCTCCAAGTTAATGAATTTAAAATCATAACTTATCTTTTTTCACCGAATACATGATCGTGGACGACGATTGGGGGACCTGTTTAACAGATCCGGTCTGTCAATCCACGTTGAGGAGATTAATTAAGAGTGAGTTTTACCCAATTTGGTTTTCACCCCGGCATTCACACAGGTATCCGCAGCGCCGGTTATACCCATGCAACACCCATCCAGAAAAGAACAATTCCGGCAATACTTGACGGCAAAGATGTCCTTGGTTTGGCCCAGACAGGGACCGGCAAAACAGCAGCCTTTTTGCTTCCTGTTCTTCACCATCTGCTTAATCAGCGGGTTGAAAAAACATCAGCCCGGCCCAAAGCATTAATTATGGTTCCAACCCGGGAACTGGCCGAACAGATCTATGGAAATATAAAAAAACTGGCCGCGCACACTACCATTAAAAGCATAGCAGTATACGGCGGTGTCAAAAAGACACCACAGATTAAAACACTCCGCAGTGGTGTTGACATTGTTGTCGCCTGCCCGGGTCGCCTGATTGATCTGCTCAATGAAAAGGCATTAACGCTTAAAGCCGTTAAAACCCTGGTTCTTGATGAAGCGGACCAGATGCTGGATATGGGTTTTATACCTGATATCCGGCGAATTGTCCGATACCTGCCTGAAAACAGACAGTCTCTTGTCTTTTCCGCCACAATGCCCAGACAGATAGAGCATCTGGTACAGACAATGTTACATCGGCCGGTTAAAATTCAAATTAACCATAAGCAGGCTTCTCCAAGCATTCGACATAGCTGGATCGCTGTCCGAAAAGAAGAACGGACCGCTCTGCTGAAAAAACTGTTTTCAGGAAAAGATATGACCAGCACCCTTGTTTTTACCCGTACCAAACACAAGGCAAAGCGTCTTGCATGCCAATTGAAAAAATCAGGATACAGCGCGGCATCACTTCAGGGGAATCTTTCCCAGAATCAACGAAGAAAGGCCATGGACGGATTTCGCAATGGGGCATTTAAAATACTTGTGGCAACGGATATCGCTGCCAGAGGCATTGACGTTTCAGGCGTTTCCCATGTCATCAACTATGATCTGCCTGATACGGTTGAAACATATATTCATCGAACCGGAAGAACCGGAAGGGCGGATCAGTCCGGGCAAGCCTATACCTTTGCCTCTCCTTCAGATGGTAAAATGATCGCTATGATTGAAAAAAATATAGGTCGAAAAATGAAAAACCAATCCCGATTATCCATAGAAAGTTCCCGGCAGGGATAACCCGAAAAAAAGGAAGGTGCATGGCAGTCAAAAATAAATATACCTTTGCGAAACGACAGAAAGAACTGCTGAAAAGAAAGAAAAAAGAAGAAAAAAGAAGAAAAAAAACAGCGCAGGATGGAAAAAAAGAACGGAACAGAAAATGAGCCTGAAACCGAATTTAATCCGGAAGAGTAATTTTTTTTATGCCTGATGCCCGGGTGCGGTATACAACCCTGGAAACCGGAGATGGATATTCATATCCGTATGCTTCGGGACGTTCTTTAGTTTGATGACCCTGACGGCGTTGCCGGAAAGCTTAGGATTTCTTCTTCGGCGGCTTGGCCTATCTTCGGGGTGATCTGGCCTTCAGGGAGGTGCTTGCCAACCTGATGCCGGATTATCAGATCAAAGGCAAACGTTTGCTGGAGGTTGGCTGTGGTATAGCCTTAGCAAGCCTGGTGTTAAACCAGCGGGCTGCAGATATTACGGCAACGGACCACCAGTCTGCCGCCAGGGACTTACTGGATTACAATGTCGATCTGAATAACGGCCATGGCCAACTTGGCCGCATCAACACCCAGGTTCGACCCATAACAAAATATGAAAGCAATTAAACGGCTTATTTCTACTTTCATAGACTTTACTTGAAAAAAAAGGACGGTTGAATGAATATTTATGTCGGCAATTTTACAGATCAAATGACGGAAACAATGCTTCGAGAAATGTTTGAGGCATTTGGTGTGGTCGATCGTGTTCAAATCATAAAAAACAGATTCAACGGACGTTCAAAGGGATTCGGTTTTGTGGAAATGCCGAGTAACTCCGAAGCAGATAAAGCCATTAAGGCTTTGAATGGCAACATGATTAATAAAAAGCCCCTTAAAATCAAACATGGGGATTCAGGTGCCAAAAAAAAGAGAAAGAAATTTAAAAAAAGAAACTACTGAAGCTTTTTTGAATAGAGAATATGCCTTTTGGGACACCCCTAGTCTCGAACCCCTACAACGAACTTATATTTATATTCCCGACCAACCGGTTTAAATAGATCCAAAGGAAGACCTTTTTTAAAAAAAATCTTATATTTAAACATGCGCTTTCCTAAAAACATGTTTGACCGAAAATTTAATGGGTCCCGGATGCTGTCAGCCGTTACATCTTGCGATGAGAAGACGCTGAGCCAAGGGCAAACTGAAACCGTTCAATCACACGCAAGGCATCCCGGTCGGACATGGCCGGAAAAAGCGGCAGGCTCAAGGCCTGGGAATAATAGCGCTCGGCCTGGGGACACCGGCCCTTTGCATATCCGTATTTATCTGCATAATAGGGTTGAAAATATATGGGGATGTAATGAACTTGGCAAAAGATGTTATCCGCCTTCAGCCTTTCATACACCTGCCGCCTCTTTGCCGCACCGTCTTTCAGGCGGATGGGATAAAGGTGGGGGCAGGCGTTCAGTGCGAGATCCTGGTGGGGCAGGACCAAATTATCGTGTTTTGAGAACGCATGATTGTACATGGAGACGATCTGTCTGCGCCGATTTGTGAACCGGTCCAGCCGGGAGAGTTGGGAAACGCCCAAGGCGCACTGGATATCGGTGATCCGGTAATTAAACCCCAGGCTGCTCATTTCATACGCCCAGCCGCCATGCTGTTGAAGCAAGGCATCATGGCGCACCATGCCATGGTTGCGCAAGCATCTTACCCGCTCTGCCAAAGACCTGTCATTTGTCATGACCGCCCCGCCCTCCCCTGTGGTGATGGTCTTTACCGGATGAAAGGAAAAAACAGCCAGGTCCGTATGGGTGCAGCTGCCGCAGGCATATCGTTCCCCCTCCGCCTGATAAAAAGACCCCAGGGCGTGGGCCGCATCCTCCACAAGTGAAAATCCATGCTTTTTCGACAATTCAGCTATGGCGGCAAGATCCGCCCCAAGGCCGGCAAAATCCACGGGGATCACCACCTTGGGCGGTTTGTTTTCCCGGCAGTATAGGTCAAGCTGTTGCGGGCACAGGCAAAGCGTTCCCGGATCAATATCAATGAAATCCGCCCGCCCCCCGCAGTATTCAATACAATTGGCAGAGGCCAGAAAGGAAATGGGTGATGTCAGGCCGACATCGCCTTTGCCCACATTGAGGGCCAGGCATGCCAGATGCAGCGCAGCGGTGCCGTTGGCGCAGGCAATGCAATGTTCTGCGCCTGTAATCTCACACAGCATAGCTTCGAACGCCTCCACCCTGGGGCCTGTGGTCAGATAGTCCGTCTCCAGTGCGTCGGCAACCGCAGAAATATCCCTGTCATCCACGCTCTGGCGGCCGTAATTCAAAATTTTGGGCATATGGTCCTCAGTTGATGATCCCACAACCTGTTCTCCCGCTCTTTGTGTGTCAGCCTTTTTTACAGATTGAAAAACCTATCGACGAAGTTAAGGTTTACAAGCGCATCACCCCGCTGACACCATACAAATATAACTTTTAATTTCAATATATTAAACATTATTTTTCCCTGTTTTTTATCCGGCACCATAGTTGCTCTGTGTAATGGCAATGCCGGACAGGAGAACCGTCTTTTCAACACAGAACAAAGGGGCAAAGCTTGAACAGATTAAAACAGAACAGACAGTGGCTGAAAAGAGCAATTTTTCTTAATATGACTTTTTTCCCCATGATCCCTTTTATTATTGCCCTGGGGATCAGTTTCTATTTCTTTTCTTCGGCCCTGGATAAATCCACCCAGGCCAGCCTTGAAAGAATCTTGACCGACCACCGCAAAATGATTGAATCCTTCCTGCTTGAAAGAAAGTCCGACCTTGAATTGATTACCCGGGTATATGCCTTTGAAGAGATCATGGCCGATGAGGCCGTCACCGCCATCTGCCAAAGTCTTCAAAAACGGTCTCCTGCCTTTGTTGATTTAGGAATTTTTGACGAAACAGGCAATCACTTAAAATATTCCGGGTCCTTTGCCCTGACAGGCAAAAGCTATACCCGGGAACCCTGGTTCCGGAAAACCATGGTCCGGGGATTTTACATCAGCGATATTTTCCTGGGTTACCGCAATATCCCCCATTTTGTCGTGGCCGTACGCAAAACGGGAAACAGCCGGACCTGGGTGCTGCGAGCCACCATTGACACGGTTTTCTTTGATTCCATGGTCTCCGGGGTGCGCATCGGCAAAACCGGGGAAGCCTACATTTTAAACCACCAGGGGGTTGCCCAGACCGCCAGGCGTTCCGGGGATATCGCCCTGCTTGATAAAGATCCGGCCTTTGGGTGGATGGCCAAACAGTTCTCCGCCAACCGGCAAACGTTTCAGTTATCCCCCAAAGGCCAGCCTTTTTTATATGCCGTATCCAAACTGGCCAATAAATCCTGGTACCTGGTGGTACGCCAGGAGAAACAAGATGCCTACAAAGCGCTTTACTCTGCTGTCCTGATCTGCGTGGTCATCGCCGTTTTAGGGCTGGCAGCCCTGGTGGTCCCGGCCTATTTCACGTCCGAGACCATCTGCCGGCGCATGGACCGCCTGGATGAGGAAAAAGACGCGTTGGGCAGCCAGCTGATCCGGGCCGTTCAACTGGCGGAAATCGGAGAGATGGCTGCGGGATTTGCCCACGAAATCAATAACCCGTTACAGATCATCAAAAGTGAATATGCCCTGATCAAAATTCTTATGGAAGAGCTGTACCCGGGCAAAGCCGGCAAGGATAACGCGCCCGATCCCCGGACCCTCAACGATATCCGGGAAAGTGTGGAACAGGTTCACAAGCAGGTGGAACGTTGTCATGAGATCACATCCGCCATCTTAAAATTCGGCAGGAAAAAAGAGGTCAGGCACACCACCCTGGACCCGGGTACGGTTATTCCTGAAATTCTCAAGCTGGTTGAAAACTCCGCACGCACCAGCGGCGTAAAGATCACCACCCGAATTGAAGAAAAAATACCAAGTTTCATGGGCGACCCCGGCCGATTCCAGCAGGTCATGCTCAATCTGGTCAACAACGCCATACATGCCGTTACCAGCCGGCACGGCGCCAACGGCGGCAAAATCGAGATCAGTGCAGCCCGGACCCGGGACAAAGAAGGCCGGACCATGGTTGACATTCAGGTTAAAGACAATGGGTGCGGCATCGCGCCAGAGCATATGGATAGAATTTTTTCACCCTTTTTTACAACAAAAGCCGTTGGCAGGGGAACAGGTCTGGGGCTTTCGGTATGTTTCGGCATCATCGAAAGCTTTGGCGGCACCATGTCCGTGGAGAGCCGTCCCGGCCAAGGGACCGTGTTTTCCATTCAGCTTGCGGCCCATGAAAACCAACCGTCTTTAAGGAGGACAACCGAATGGAAAAAATGAAACTGTTATTGGTAGATGATGAAACCCGTTACCTTGAGACCACCGGCAAACTCATTGAACGAAAAGGCCATGACGTATGGACAGCCCCAAGCGGAGAAAAAGCCCTTGAAATCCTGGCGGCACACAATATCCATGTGGTGGTTCTGGATGTGAAAATGCCCGGGATGGACGGCAACGAGACCCTGAAACATATTAAAGCGTTGCACCCCTTAACCGAAGTGATCATGCTCACCGGACATGCCACGGTGGATTCAGCCATAGACGGCCTGAAATCAGGTGCCTGGGATTATCTGATGAAGCCTGCGGATATCGAGGAGATCATTGAAAAAGCAGAACTGGCGTTCCAAAAACGTATGAATCAGGAAGAAAAAATCCGCTCTGCCCAGGCCAAACAATACCTGAAATCCCCCCGGGAAATTCTCAAACAAGGGAATGAGTAAACCTGAACACAAGGAGTAAATTGAATGAAACAAGATAAGAAAAAAGTCACCGGGTATGACAAATACATCGACTGGAAGATCTTTATCATTCCCGTGGTCCTGTTCTTTGCCGTGCTCTTTATGCCCACCCCGTACGGCATGAAGGATGTGGGTATGGAGTACACCGTTGCCCCGAAAAAAGTGGTCTCCTATATCACCACCGAACTGTTTTCCGTCAAAAGTGACGCGGCAGCCCAATGGCAACTGCTCACCGCTCAGATCATGGAGCAAAACATGCGCATCGGTGCCCTAAGCAAAGAGAGATTTTTAGACCGGGATGCCAAGTGGTGTAAAAAATATAACATCCCATCCCAAAAGGCGAATCTTAAAAAGGCACAGGCGTTTGTCAGCAACAACGTCAACGATGCTGATTTTAAGGCCTTAATGGCCAGTGCCCTGGAATTGCGGAAAAACGGACTGAAATATGAAGACCTCAAGGATAAGGACAGGGTAAACGCCGACAGCGGTGCCTGGAAAATCAAAGTTTCCATTGCCATGGGTCTCTTTGTGGTCCTCTGTTTCTTAACCGAATGTATCCCATTGCCGGCGGTGGCCTTTTGTATCGGGCTGATCCTGGTATTCACCGGTGTGGTCAGCCGCCAGGAGGTGGCCATGCTCTACTGGTCCGACGCCTGCTGGTTTATCATGGGCTCATTGATGTTTGCGGCCGCCTTTGTAAAGACCGGGGTGGACAAACGGGTGTGCATGATGATGTTCAAGCGCCTGGCCGTGCCCAATCCCAAATGGATCACCCTGATCTTTTTTTTAATCATCACACCTTTGGCGGCCTTTATTTCCGACCATGCCCTGGCTGCCATGTTCCTGCCCATCGGGATGCTGCTTTACCAGAACAGTCTGACCGATGACGTACCCGAAGACAAAGAGCTTGCCAAGCTGTTGATGATCTCCATTGCCATGGCCTGTAACATCGGTGGGCCGGGCGCACCCTCCGGCGGTGCAAGAAACGTTATCATGATGACCTACCTCACCGATATGTTCGGACTTGATATCGGTTATTTCCAGTGGGTCACCTATTGTTTCCCCCTGCTCATCATCATGATCCCGGTTTCCTGGTTCATCATCAATATACGATTCAGTCCCAAAACCGTTACCCTGGCACCTGCCATGGATCACCTGCGCCGTGAAATCGACCGTATGGGTGCCTGGAACAAGCAGCAGGTCTGGGCCTTGCTCATCTTCCTTGTCATGGTGTTCGGCTGGTTTACGGAAAAAGCCTTTTACAATATAGGCATCTACCCCATTCGCCTGGGTATCGGCGTTATTGCCGTGGCCGGTGCCATCGCCTACATCATGGCCGGCGTGGTCAACTGGCGCGACTACCAGGACCGTGTGGACTGGGGTGTTGTCTGGCTCTATGCCGGGGCCATCATATTCGGCCGGACCCTGGACTCAACAGGTGCCGCTTACTGGCTGGCCCGGTCCGCCATTGAATTCTTATCCAATTTCGGTATGGATTCAGGCCTGCCCCTGATGGCCGTATCCAACGGTCTGACCGCCATCCTGACCAACCTTATGGCTGACGGCCCTGCGGCTGCATCCGTAGGCCCCATTACCCTGAATATGGCCGGCATGGTGCACCCGGGCAGTGCTTATCTGCCCTTCATGGCCATGGCCACGGCCATTGCCTCATCTTTTGCATACTGCCTGATCATCGGCACGCCCCCCAACGCCATTGTATATGCCAGCGGCTACCTGGAACCCAAAGATTACCTGAGAGCCGGTATACCTCTGTTCTTTGCCGCCAACGTCGTGCTGCTGCTGCTCACCGGTGTTTACTGGACCGTCAGGGGATTCGGCACCTTGCCCGGATTCTGACCGGAAATTTGCGGAGGAGAAGATGACACGGATATCAAAAAAAGCGGAATCCAAAGCGACCAAAACCAGAATCTACTTTTCAAAAGAGACGGAACGGCGGGTATTTTTTTACATGACGCTGCTCATGCTTGCCGCAGGGGGTATAAGCAAGCTGTTTTAGGATACGCCTTTTTGCCTAAGGAGGAGAACATGAATATACCAGGGGCACTTTCGGCATTGAAATTTTATAACCAGGGTGTAATCCGGCTGCTGATCGAACCGGTCCTGTTTTTTACAGACCTGCCCGGGGGCCACACCACGGGAAGGGCTTTGGGGTTTACAGCCCTGTGTGGCGGATTTTATGCCGGTGCAGGCCTGCTCACAGGCCCCGGTCCCCAATCCCCTGTGGTCATGGCATTGATCTACTTTATCAATGCGGCGGGCATGGTGCTCATCAGTGCCGTCACCGGCTTTTGCGCCATGGTGATGATCAGCGGGAAACAACAGGGTTTTTCGCTGGTGTTCGGGCTTTATGCCTATGCGTCCGGGATCACCATGCTCATCTCATGGCTGCCTTTCATGCTCTGGTTTACCGAGCCGTGGAAATACTGGCTGGTCTATACCGGGTTTAGGCAGAGCTGCGGCCTGTCCAAAGCCCGGACGATTACTCTCCTTTTAATATCTGTGCCTGTCCAATGGTGCCTGATTTATTCGGCCATAACAGCGGTCTCCGGCCGTGTGTAAAAATCTTTTAAATAGGAGCAATAAAAATGAAACAACCCATAAAAGTCTTAATGGTTGATGATGAAAAACGGTTCAGGGAAACCACACGCAAGATCCTGGAGCGTAACGGGTTTCAGACCATTCTTGCCGAAAACGGCGAAAAAGCCCTGCAATGTCTGAATCAATCGCCGGATGTGGCCATTCTGGACATCCGCATGCCCGGCATGGACGGCCACGAGGTTCTCGAAAAAATGATTCAATCAGAACCTGATTTGCCGGTCATCATGCTCACGGGCCATGGCGATAAGGATTCTGCGGAACAGTCCCTGGCATTGGGCGCCTTTGACTACCTGGCAAAGCCTTGTGACATTGATCTTTTGTCCGATAAAATCCGGGAAGCATGCCGGAGCAGACAACAGTCGGGGAAACCCGAAGAGGATCTGGTCTGTTCGGCAATGATTCCGTTAAGTGCCTATACCACCATTAGCGAGAATGCCACCATTGCCGAATCCGTCCAGGAACTTAAAGCCTCTTTTGTAACGCTGCCCGCCTCGGACCTGATCATGGAAACCGGCCACAGATCCATACTGGTCATGGACAAAGAAGGCGGAAAGATCCAGGGTATTCTCACCATCCGCAACCTGTTGGAACGGATTCTGCCCGGCTACCTGACCTCAAACAAACCGGCCACGGCGGATTCCATCCAATACTCCCCCATGTTCTGGCGGGGGATGTTCACATGCGCCCTAGAACAGATCCGAACGATGACCATCAGTGAAATTATGTCTCCGGCACCCATATCCATTGATTGGGAATCCACCCTGATGGAAGCGGCCTGGATCATGGTGGACCAAAACCAGCGCCGTTTGATTGTCACCGAAAACGGCAAACCCACAGGGGTGATCCGGGAGCAGGACCTGTTTTTTGAAATGGGAAAACACCTGATTCCCCCAAGACTAAGGCGCAATTGATGACTGACCTCAAAACCGTTATGGCCTGCATTGACCTGTCCGATTATTCGCCAATGCCCTAAATGCCACCATGGAAAAAATCTTTCGTCACAGCCCGGTGCCGTGCTTGGTTCAGGCCCGGGTATCATCCTTTAAAAATCTCCCCCGGGTTAGGCCCAAAACCCTGCCCGGGATTTTAAAAGGAGGCCTCATGCCGGACGAAAAAAATATCGGTGACCATTGACGGCTCAAAATGTTCAAATAATATAAATGCATTTCTCCAATGCGGTCCCCTGATTTTATCTGCAGCCCCTTGCTCTGGGGTGAAAAATGATAATTATTAAAATAAGGAGAGACTGAAATAAGGAGGCATAACAAAAAAGACATTTGCCGCTGCAGGGCTCATCCTGCTGTCCTTATTGATATTAACAGGCGACAGCCAGCTCAGGGAAAGGAGCACACACATGAATCAGCTCAGCACAGCAACCTTTGCCGGCGGATGTTTCTGGTGCATGGCTTCGGCATTTGATGACAAAACGGGAATTGAACAGGTGGTTTCAGGGTACATGGGGGGAGATGTAGACAACCCCAGTTACGAGGATGTGTGCACGGGATACACAGGCCATGCCGAAGTGGTGCAGGTACACTTTGATCCAAAACTCATTACATACCACGACCTGCTGAAAATATATTTCAGCCAAATTAATCCCACCGATGAAGGCGGATCATTTTTGGATCGCGGCAGTCAATACCGATCTGCCGTTTTTTACCATACCGACGAACAAAAGCAACTGGCCCTTGCGGCAATCCGGCGGATTGAAGAGTCAAAAATGTTTGACCAACCTGTTGTTACTGAGGTCCGGGAGGCGGTTGAATTTTTCCCGGCGGAAGAGTACCATCAGGATTACCATAAAAAATATCCCATACAGTATAAATATTACAGTCTCGGGTCAGGCCGGCGGTCTTTCGCCAACCGGGTTTGGAATGTAAAGCGACTGAAAATTTTTGACCGGGGCAAACCGGGAAAAAAAGTCTCCGGGACAACAGCAAAACAAGACGCACCAACCCTTCAGATTCCCAATAATGAGACATTAAAAAAACGCCTTACGCCTCTCCAGTACCAGGTCACCCGTGAAAACGCCACGGAACCGCCCTTTAAAAACGAATTCTGGAACAACAAACAGGAGGGCATTTATGTGGATATAATCTCGGGAACGCCGCTGTTTTCATCAAAAGATAAGTTTGATGCCGGTTGCGGATGGCCGAGCTTTACCCGGCCCATCCAGGAGGGACAGCTTATTGAAAAAGAGGATAACCTTCTTTTCGTACAGCGTACGGAAGTTAGAAGCAAGACCTCGGACGCCCATTTAGGGCACGTGTTTGACGACGGCCCCGATCCCACCGGCCTAAGATACTGCATTAATTCGGCCGCGGTAAAATTTATTCCCAGGCAGGAACTTAAGCAGCACGGGTACGAGGATTTGGAAGAGCTGTTTTCCCAGGAGACAGCCCAGGATTGAAACCCATGATTCAAGGGATCAGGTGAAAAGTTTTCGCCGGATGCGTTATAGGAACACCCCGCCGGCGATTCGAGTTGACAAGTAAACCGAAAGCCGGCGGGTTATTTTTTGAAAAGCAAGCTGATAAAAACAGTCATAGACTGACCTGATATATGAACCCCAGGCTCATCAAAACCTAAAAGTTTAAACATATCAAGATTTTACATAACATTCCTTATAAAATCCACTAACATTCCTAATTATTTTCAAATAAAATATATATACATCTTCTTGACACAGATAATGAGGTTGGATATACGATACTCTAAAAGTTTACTTAAGAAAATCCCCTCAAAAAAGAGAAATACAAATAATTTATGAAATTTTAATATTTTTATTCCATCACGATATCGGCGCGCGATGGAATAACTATTGTCTGAGCACAAACCTGAAAATTTTGTCGAGTACAAGGCGGACATAACGTTAATCGTTTATATATACTTAATATTTCAAGGATTTTTTCAACTAGGTCATCGGCAAAATTTCCTGTTTTCGGTTGGGCACGATTTAGATTTCAATTGACAGGGAAACAATATGAGTAAAGAACGGCTTTTCGCTTCATTTCTTCTGGATCGGGATAGCGGCCAGGGTATTGCCCTGGATGCTTTAGATGTTATAGAGGCCATCAAAGTCCGGCCCATTCAGCCGGTGCCCGACAGCTCGCCCCTTCTGGTGGGCTTTATGCGTCTGCGCAATGATGTCCTTCCTGTAATTAACCTTAAAAAGCGATTTGGGTTTGCAAAGACCGATTATGACGACGATGCCAATGTTGCGGTGGTCTCCTTGAACGGATACCGAATGGCGCTTCTTTTTGATGATATCCTTGAAGTTCTGCGCATCTCCGACGACCAGATCGTCCCCATTCCCAAAGTATTGCTTTCAGATGACCGGCTGGTGTCAGGACTCATTCCGCGCCAAGGAAACAATCTTGAGGTGATGGAACTGAAACAGCTTTTTAAA
>JAKSBO010000026.1 GCA_022361095.1 Desulfobacterales bacterium
ATAATGCCGGTTATGGCTGAAAAGTCGCTCATGCCAAGGGAGCGCGCTGCCTTGAGCTGGCCCTGGGGCAGGGAGAGGATTGCGCCTTTAAATATCTGGGTCTGGTACGCCCCGGTGGCCATGCCCAGAACCAGGATCGCCGCAAAAAAAGCATCTTCAAGGGGCAGAAAATCCAACACCGGCACCTGGTCAAGCCAGGATAGAAGTCCAAAGTAAAACAGATAGAACAGTACAAGAATAGGTACGCCCCTGAAAAACCAGACATACAATGCCACACAGCCCCGGGCAAGGGGATGTCCATACACCCGGATCACGGAAAATGGGATGCCGATCAAAAGTCCTAATCCCATGGCCCCGATAATGAGAACCACCGTGATCCACAGTCCTGAAAATATATAAGGCAGAGAGTCGGTTATGGACGTTATAAACGTAAGCATGTCATACATGGTAAATCCGGGGGTGAGGGAAACGGAACCGGGCGGATAAGCCCGGTTCTCAATGTTGCATCTTAAAATAAAAATTTCAATAAGATGCTAAAAATTCCGTTATATTTTGTTGGTGGCTGCGTCCGGGTGATGATATACCGGGCCGGCCGGTGGCCGTTAGTGGATATTGTGTTTATCCTTAAGCATCTGCCAGTGGGGATCAGCCATCAGCTTTTTCAACCCCTGGTTAAGCAGGTTCAAAAGCTCGTCATCACCCTTGCGCACGGCATATCCATATTCTTCAGTGGAGTTTTCAAAGCTGCCGGCTGTTTTGTAAGTCCCGTCCTGATTGAGTTCGTTGGCAATGGATGAGTCCATGGAAGAGGCGTCAATACGGCCAATCTTAAGATCTTCCATACTCAGATCCGTTGAATCATACTCAACAATTTTAAAGTTGTATTTTCCTGTGGCAAGAAGATCATTCAGACGTTTGGTGCTGGTGGTACCGCGCTGGGTGCCGATTTTTTTGCCTGTGGTCAACAGGGTATTGAAATCATCCGTTTTCTCTTTTAATACCAAAAGTACCTGACTGACTTCATAGTAGGGCAGGGTGAAGTTAACAATTTTTTTCCTGGATTCGGTGGCACTCATACCGGATGCAATAAAATCAATTTTTTTTGCATTCAGGGCGGGAATAATACCGTCCCAGTCCATGGCCTGATGTTTGACTTCAAAACCCATCTCCTTGGCGATCCAGTTTGCACATTCCACGTCAAAGCCTGCGGGCTTGCCGGCTTTATCCACATATCCAAATGGCGGAAAACCAAAGTCAATGCCGTTAATGTAAACTTCTTTTGCGCCGGCAGGTGTCATGCACAGACATGCAAACGCCGTTAAAACACTGAGCACCAATGCAATTTTTTTTATCATCTGTCTATCCTTTCAATACATGGGTCCAGGGTCTTTCTGAACCGGTTAATTTGAAGCTCATTAAAATAACAGAACTTTTGCCCTGGCACAAGAACAAAACCACGTGATACTTGCGATATCACGTTGCATGCTTGAAGCTAATAAAATCTTTCATAAACCCTACCTTTAAAGAAGATGAGTGTAGAAAGCAAGCCGGTAATGCCGCGAAAGCTTTGCAATGCTGCGCCACATTGCCATGCACCTTCTGAAACAGGAAAACAATATGAAAAAGAGCATGAATGTCAAACGCCTGCAAGCAGAATGGGATAATTCGTATCTCATGAAAGTACTTAGAGTTAATACAATTTAAATGCGTTTGCCTTGCATATACCATGTTTTTTCTTGACTTTGATTGTTTTTTGAATTTAGGTAAGGACATCTTTTTTAATTCAAAAAGGGTGAATCTCATGAAAATATCTATTTTCGTATTTCTTTTTTCCGTAATTTCATTTTATTTTCAACCTGTTATGGCGAAGTCCCCTCCTTTAAACATTGCAACGGGTTGGGGTGCAATGAACGGACCAGTTGTCATTGCCCATGAAAAAGGTTTTTTCAAGGAACAGGGGGTCGAGGTAACAACAACATTTACGAGAATGGATAAACTGTCAATCCAGGCGTATTTGCAGGGAAAAGTCGATGCAACAACGACCAACAGTATCCATATTGTCAGATCGAATTGTGACGTATCTGACCATGTTATTATCGGTACTCTTTCCTATTCTGACAACCAGTTAAAACTGCTTGCCAGAAAAAGTGCCGGCATCACCAGGATTTCAGACCTGAAAGGTAAAAAAAACGCTGTACCCCGGGCCACGTTTGCCCATTTTTACCTTGAAATGATCGACTATTCTCTTCTGGCGGAGATAGATCCCAAAAGGGTGACCATTATCCGGTGATACGGAAAATCCCATGGCAGAATATTCTTTGCAGATTGAAGAAGAAGGCCAGATACCATGTTTTTTCTTGACTTAAATTAACATGGGTAAACCCCCCGGCTTTGCCGGAGGTTGGTGACTAAAAGGGTGTGGCGCTTTCGCAGCAATATATAACATAATTTAATTGATTGAAATTAAGTAAGGTCCCCCGGATTCACAAGGGTGATATTTGAAAACAGACTAAGTTCAGAACAAACCGGATAAAAAAAGGAGATTGTTATGAAATTCAAAATCATACCGGGCTGCGCCGTAATCCTGTTTCTCATGCTTATCCCTGTCTCAGGGCCGGCAGCCATTCTTGAAACCGATGACGGCGCCCTTATCTATTATGATGTGAGGGGCAAAGGCCGGCCCGTTCTGCTAGTACACGGCTGGACGATGAGTTCCAATGTATGGAAAAGGCAGACAGATGCCCTCTCAGACCGGTATCAGCTTATCACCATGGACTGCCGGGGACACGGAAACTCATCCAAGACACTGGACAACCACCGGATACCCCGCTATGCAAAGGATATCCGGGCTGTCATCGATCATCTGAAAATCAAAGATGTAGTTTTGGCCGGCTGGTCTCTGGCGGGCCCGGTCGTATTGTCTTACTGGGAACAATTCGGAGATGATAAGATCAGGGCTCTTGTCCTTGTTGACATGACGCCGTTTCCCTTTTCCCCCGGAACATGGAACACCCATGGTCTGAAAAACCACAACTATGACGGTATGAATCGGATTTTTGCCGCCCTTGAAGAGGACCGCCGCAAAATCGGCACCGCCGCCGTAAGGAAGATGTTCAGGGATGGCGAGCCTTCAGAAGAAGATCTGGAATGGGCGGTTAACGAGCATCTTAAGACGCCCACTAACATCGCCATTGCTATATATTCAGATTACCTTATGCGCGATTTCATTCCGGTACTCAAGACGATTACGGTGCCTGCGATCGTGTTTTCAGCGAACTCCCCTAT
>JAKSBO010000259.1 GCA_022361095.1 Desulfobacterales bacterium
GGCAAATTCTTCTCCGCCGTATCGCGCGACCAGATCGGATCGACGATGGGCACATTTTCCTAATACATGAGCGACTCGCTGTAGTGAACGGTCTCCATTAATATGCCCGTAAGCATCATTGAACGCTTTGAAATGATCGACATCAATAAAGATAAGAGACAAGTCTCCTCCTGATCGGGAGTGCCTGGTGTATTCATCCTGCAAAACCTGATCAAAAGATCGTCTATTTGCCAGTCCCGTCAGCCCGTCGGTGGCGCTCAATTCCAAAAGGTCTTTTTTCTCTTCCTCTGCCTTCTTTTTTTCTGAAAGATCTTTGACAATACCCACGGCAAATTGTTTTCCATTTTGTACCAAAGGCATGATGGAAATTTCGACCGGCAGCCCTGTCCCGTCTTTTCTAACGGCATTGGCCTCCACGATTCGGGCGCGCCTATCCTTGGGGTCTTTTTTAAGGAAATTCAATCTCTTTTTCTGGACATTCGCAAAGGCCTTGCCTTGAAAGACAATGTCATGAAAACGCCGGCCTAATGTCTCTTTTGCAGAATACCCCAGCATTCGGCTGCCCGAATCACTCCAGAACTGGATAATGTCATTTTCATCAACCATGATAACCGTATCTTCCATTGTCTGGGTGACTCTTCGAAATTTTTCTTCATTTTCAAAGATGGTTTTCTCAGCCTCAGCCTTGTTGACGTTAGCTGTTGCCCAATAAAAACAAGCACCGACCATGATAAGCAAAATAGACAACGCACCAAAAATAAACAAGTTTCTCCATTCAGGGATCAAAAGCTCAGGTGGGATCAGTGACACAATTTTCCAGGATTCTGCGGTATGGAATCTATAACCGGCCCTGAACACATCCAACGAAGCCATATCCACCGTGGCGAAAGTTACCAGCCAACCGGGAGTAGTGAATTGTCTGCTGCCTGCAGCCTTTATATCTGACCACAAATGGGGGCTGGTTGTCTTAAGGCTCTTGCCGATTTTTTCTGGATACATAAACGCCCACTCTTCCTCAGGATTCGGACTGATCAGGTAGTATCCGTCAGAATTTATAAGCGACAGCGCACCCGTCATTTGTTTTCCAATCTCTTTGAGCTTTTCAATAATATGGCGTCCTTTTACGTTAAGAACCACCAATCCATCCTTGCCGCCAACAGCATCTTGAACAATGGCGGTTATACGAATCATCGGTTTTATCGGTAACTGGATTATTCCA
>JAKSBO010000339.1 GCA_022361095.1 Desulfobacterales bacterium
ATAGAACTACTGGAATCCCCCATGGACCAGTTATTTTTATCCATTAAAAAAGTATTTTCATCCTGGAACTCCAAACGGGCTGAAAATTACCGCAAAATCATGGGGATTTCCGATGACTGGGGCACGGCGGCAACGGTTCAGTCCATGGTGTTCGGCAACCGCTCCAGGGAATCCGGCTCCGGTGTGGTGTTCACCCACAGCCCCAAGCTGCCCGGGGACGCCATCCGGTTGTGGGGGGATTTTACCATTGGCAACCAGGGGGAAGATGTGGTATCCGGTTTAGTGAAAACCCTGCCCATATCCGAACTGCAAAGGGAGATGGAAGGCAGAGACATAAAAATCAGCCTGGAGGAACGGTTTCCTCTGGTATATGAAAAACTAAAAAGCATTGTTCTGCAGTTGATTTATGAAGAGGGCTGGAACCCCCAGGAAATGGAATTTACCTTCCAGGGGCAGGAAGCTGAAGATGTTTTTATTCTCCAGGCCAGGGATCTCTCTTTACGGGATAGGAAAAAAGTCAAACGATTTGATGCGGCGCCCGACAGGCTTGAAAAAGTCCAGTTAGGCCAGGGAATCGGTGTGTCCGGAGGTGCCATGAGCGGCAGGATTGTTTTTTCCCTGGAAGAGATAGACGGGTTCAGGCGCCAGGATCCGGATACCAGCCTGATTCTGCTTCGCAATGACACCGTGCCCGATGACATTTTAGAAATTGATGCGGCAGACGGCATCCTGACGGCCCGGGGGGGACTGACCTCCCATGCCGCCGTGGTGGCGTACAACCTGGGCAAGACCTGTGTGGTGGGGTGTAAAAACCTGATCTGCAATGAAGAAGCACGCTTTTGTGAACTCAATGGCGTAACAATGAATACGGGGGATTTCATTAGCCTGGACGGCCACAAAGGCATTGTCTACCAGGGACAGATGAAAATCAGTAACCATTTAACCTCAATCTAATAAAAGGCAAAGGAAACATGAGCACAGACGCACCAAAGATCCTGGGCATAAACGGACTTGGAAGAATTGGAAAGCTGACGTTATGGCACCATGCCGGCAGAAAATTTTTTGATGAAATTGTCATCAATGTGGGTCGGGAAGTAGGTACCGGCCTGGATGATCTCATCCATTACATTGAACGGGATTCTACATATGGCCGCCTGGAGGCATTTTTACACGGCTTTCAGGGAGAGCCCGTTATCACGGATATTGATTCCGGTTCCGGCACTTTTAAGGTGAATGGGGTAAAAATAAAAATCCTTTCCACAGACCGCAACCCAAAAGAGATTGCATGGGCGGAAAATAATGTCGAACTGGTGGTGGATACCACAGGCCAGTTCCTTGATCCCAATATCGAGTCAAACGCGTCCAAGGGGTCTATCCGGGGACACCTGGAGGCAGGTGCCAGAAAGGTCATTGCCTCGGCACCCTTTAAACTCAAACAAGGCGCCTCCATTCCCGATGATGCCGTCACCACAGTCATGGGCATCAATGACAAAGACTATGATCCTGTCCGCCACTGTCTGATTTCCAATGCCTCCTGCACCACCACCTGTCTTTCCCATATGGTCAAGCCACTGCTGGATGCCTTTGGCCTAAACCGGGTGCTGTCCGCATCCATGGCCACGGTTCATGCGGCCACAGGTTCACAGGAGGTGCTGGACCGGTTGCCCAAAACCGGAAAAACCGATCTGAGAAAAAACAGATCCATCATGAATAATATCATTTTGACCACCACGGGTGCGGCCAAGGCATTGCAACAGGTTATCCCGGAGATGGCCAGCATCGGTTTCATTGCCGAGTCCGTGCGCATCCCCACCGCCACGGGCTCTTTGATTGTTCTGGTTATCAACCTGCAGGAAGAACTGGACAAGGCGCCGGTCAGAAGGGATCTGATCAACCAGATCTATCAGGACACGGCCAAAAAACAGTCCGACGGTTATCTGATCTTCACGGACAAACAGAATGTCTCCTCGGATATCATTGGTTGCCCCAGGGCGGCAGCGGTCATTGAAGGCCATGAAACCCACACCCGCACAGCGTCCATTTCCATTAACCTGGAACATATGCAGGGCATTGACAAAGAGATGCTGGAAAATATCAAGGATCATGTGGGCTCCATCCAAGTCACCCAGGCGGTTATTTACGGATGGTACGACAATGAAATGGCATCTTATGTCAACATGCTGGGGGACAGAACCGTAACGGTTGCCGAGTCCATGGAATAACAGCCGTGGGCTGACCTGGCCGGCAAAAAAAAATTTAACCACGGAAGACACGGAAATCACAGAATTCTATCTTCTGTGCCTTCTGTGATTTCCGTGGTTAAAAAATAAGGGTCATCGCCGTGAATGCCCTGCTTAGCCTCAACGTTTCAGCGGGGCACCTTAAACACCTTTTCCAGAATATTTTCCATGGGGCAAAATCCGGTAAATGCCGACTGGACAAGATTTATTCCCACAAAAGCTGTGAACAAATACCAATAGGGCGAAACCAGCCATCCCAAAAACAGGGTGATAAGAATAAAACTGCCTGCAATGGCGCGGATATAATTTTCCATTTTCATGACAATCCCTCCTCGTATCGCACGATTTCGTAATTTTAAAAGAGATCTGCCGCATTTGCACAGATCGTTCAGCGTGGGCTGAACCACGGCAAGAAACCAAGGCAGCCCGCGGATGTTACTAAAATTAAGGATAAATTATAATTCCGTCAAGAAACAAGAGAAACCGGTATCCTCCCAAAATCAATCATTCTTCAGATCCATCAAAAGGTGTTCCGACCTGCTTTAAAAGTTTCCACCCCACAATGTTTCTGTTATTCAATGGTGTTTTAAAAAAAGCCTGGACGAAAATAGATAACATTATTAGAGGCATTGGCATTCCTTGTTTGCATCATGAAGCCCGTCCGAATATTTGAGTGACCGGAAAATATAGGCTGACACAAGAGTGGTTCACTTCTGGCAAATCAAATTTACAAAGTATTTTTCCCTGAATATTCTTTACAGGCATCAACCATGCTGATATGCAATTTAGGTAAATACTAAGACTTATGATTCCTCATGGTATGCGGTTAGATATCATGTTGCTCAAGATAACCGGACGACCGGAGAACTACTTGTTAGCCAATGATTTTCGCAAAATGAAGTGAATGAGAATGACTATAGAAACGATTGTTCAGAAGTTAATTAATTCCAAGAGAGAAGGCGAGTACTGGGATTTTAAAGAAATGCC
>JAKSBO010000329.1 GCA_022361095.1 Desulfobacterales bacterium
GCATCCTGGCGGCCAAATGCCTGGCCGGCCGTGAGAAACAATGCATAGGTTTCGGGCTGGCTCAAATCAAAGTAGGAGATATTAATGTTCACCTGGTAATATTGGGACAAGGCGGGCAGAATCCGCTGCAAAAGCCTGCGGCAGAAGGGGCAGTCATAGGAGAACAGTACCAGGGGCAGGGTGGGGGCATCGGGTCCTGCGGATAAAAAGATCTCCTGCTTCATCTGCCCTGCGGTCTGCTCAGATTCCGGTTCCGTCCGGGCCGCCCCGGTTTTCGGGGTCAGGGTCAGTTCGTCCAGGACCGTGCCGTCAACAGAGATGGCTTTAAGCGTCATAAACCGGGGATTGACATCCACCCGGCAGAAATGATGGGCACGGGCTTCGGCCTGGGAGGCATAGGCCGGATCAGGCGGATTCCAGATCAGTTCCGCACCGGCACCGCCCGAGATCACGTAGGTGACCCCATTGTTGTGGGAACGCTCGTATAAGTGCCATGAGGAGAAGACAATATCAACATTGCCCTGTTCAAACACCGGTGCCCATTCCCGTTTAATCACATCCGCAGACCGGCCCCGGCTGATAAAGACGGGATCATGGATAAATACCACCCTGAACGGTGCGTTTTGCACCCCAGGCCGTGCCAGTTCCTGTTTGAGCCACACCATCTGTTCGCTGGTTTTATCAAGTTCAGCCGTGTCCTGGGCGCCCCGGCTGTCCCAGGCGTTCAGGGCAAAGAAACGGATGCCGGCCCATTGAAACGCGTACCAGCCTTTTTCAAGTGCCGGGAAAAAACGTGCCCCAACGCCTTTACCCGAATCCACATCATTATCCCCAAGAACCGGGAACACCGCACATTTGGCCATCAGCTCCCGTTCAATGCCGAAAAAATCCCGCCACAGTTTGAGGTCCCGGCCCCGGTCCACCATATCCCCGAGCAGCAGGTAAAAAGAGGGTTCAAGCTCACCCACCCGGGCCACCACCTCCCGGTGAAAACGGCTTGAGCCCGTATCCCCGGGACGGGGATCGCCGAATACACAAAAATGAAAGGAGTCCCCGGGCCTGCCTGCGGTCTTTATGGTAAATCCGATATCCTTGTCCGGTGTCTTCACGAGTCCGTTTCCGGCAGACACGGCATACCGGAACACTTCTCCGGGACGAAGTCCCTCCACCTTTATAAAATGAGCGGTCCGGGCCTGGTTTGATATAAATTGCCTGGTGATGTTGTCAATAAAGAGCGTCACCTTGGCAGGCATGGGTGCTTTCAGGTGAAAGGCCACCACCGCCGAAGTCATATCCGGGGATAAGACATAAGGGGGGATCAAAAAATCGTCTGATGCCGCATTTATACCGGCCTGGGCTGCACCGGCAGGATCGGCGGCACCGAAAAGATGGCCGGGCCATAACAACAGAAATGCCGGCAGCAGACAGGCAGCATACAATTTTGAGAATCCGTTAGGGTGACCCGGGTATTTTTTCAGGGTAAAAA
>JAKSBO010000218.1 GCA_022361095.1 Desulfobacterales bacterium
CATCTGAGGAAGGGATTCATCCGCTTTTCATTGCCGATAGTGCTCTCTGGGCCATGTCCGGGATAGACAATTGTGTTTTCATCCAGGTTCATCAATTTGGTTTTAATGGAGGATATCAGGGTGTCATAATCGCCGCCGGGAAGATCGGTACGCCCGATTGAGCCTTGAAAAAGTGTATCTCCGACAAACAAATGGCCTGCGGTGTAAAGGCAGATGCCTCCGGGTGAGTGTCCCGGGGTGTGAATCACCTCAAAGGTAATATTGCCGAAGCTTATTGTGTCACCGTCTTTGAGATGAACGTCGGCAGACGGAGAATTTTCAGCCCCAAGGCCGAACATGGCAGCATGATTGGACAGATCCAGGAGCATGGGTTCATCATCAGGATGAACGGCAATCTGGGCGGCTGTGGCATCCTTCATTCTCTTGTTTGCCCCGACATGGTCAAAGTGTCCATGGGTGTTGATCAAATAGTTTACCTTCAGTTCAGCCTTGGCAAGGGCCATGAGTATCCGGTCTGCATCATCCCCCGGATCAATGACAGCGGCCTGTTTTGTATCTTCACATCCTACAATATAGCAGTTGGCCATAATAGGGCCGACTTCAAGTTTATGTATAATCAAAACATCCTCCTTGTTCTTCACATCATTAGGTCTCATGCTGAGCCCGGATCCGGTCCAGTACCCCGTTGATGAACGGCCCGGAATCCCGGGTCCCGAATTTTTTACCGATTTCAACCGCTTCATTAATGGATACCGATGACGGGATGTCAGACAGATGAAGCATCTCAAACACGGCGATACGCATGATATTTCTATCCACCGCCGGCATACGGGAAATCTTCCAGTTCTTGGCCCATTGATCCAAAAGATCGTCTATCTGTTTTCGTTTTTCAAACACACCGTCCACAAGCGTTTGAAAAAAAAGACGCGTGGGCTCACTTGAATCTTCCCCGTGCTGTTCAAGGAAGTCATCCATTTGAGACCGAAAATCGGCTTTATTCAGATCCAGGGCAAACAGGGCCTGCAAGGCCAGTTCACGGGATTTGCGCCTGTCACCCATACTTTATTCCATAGCTGCGCAAAGGTTTGCCATTTCAACGGCGCCCATGGCCACATCAAAGCCTTTGTTGCCGGATTTTGTACCGGCGCGTTCAATGGCCTGCTCAATGGTTTCCGTGGTGAGGATGCCGAACATCACCGGCACCTTGGCTTCAAGGCTCACCGAAGCGATGCCCTTGGATACTTCGGCGCACACATAATCATAATGGGTGGTGGCACCACGGATTACGGCACCTAAACAGATAATGGCGTCATATTTTTTCAAAGCAGCCATTTTGGCTGCCGCCAAAGGAATTTCAAAGGCGCCGGGAACCTTAACAACAGAAATATCCTTATCCTGGGCACCGCTTCTGGTCAGACAATCCAAAGCGCCTGACACAAGCTTATCCACAATAAAATCATTAAATCTTGCAGCAACAATACCGAACTTTTTGCCTTTGGCATCTAAATTGGCTTCAATTATCTGAGGCATATTAATTTTCCTTATTTATATGTAGTAGATGACCCATTTTAGCCTGTTTGCACGCCAAATATCCCTGGTTGAAGGGATTGGGGGCCACTTCAATGGGCACCTGTTCCACGACGCTTAAGCCATACCCCTGGAGCCCTACCATTTTTTTAGGATTGTTGGTGAGCAGACGCATGTTGCGCACACCCAAATCCACCAGCATCTGGGCGCCGACGCCGTAATCACGCAGGTCGGCGGAGAATCCAAGTTTCTCATTGGCCTGGACCGTATCCATCCCCTGGCGCTGGTATTCGTAGGCCTTTAATTTGTTCACAAGGCCGATACCCCGCCCTTCCTGGCGTAAATACAAAATAACGCCGCAGCCTTCGTCATCCACCATTTTCATGGCCCGGCGCAGTTGGTCCTGGCAGTCGCAACGCAAAGAAGAAAAAATATCACCGGTCATACATTCGGAATGCACCCGCACCAGAATATCCTTTTCCGGATCAATCTCACCCTTAACCAGGGCAATGTGGGTAAGATTATCAATATCATTCTCATAGGCAATGATTCTAAACTCACCACCTACCCGGGTGGGAATAATGGTTTCAGCCGCCCGTTTTACAAAACTTTCAGTTTTTAAACGATATTTAACAAGATCTGCCACCGTACAGATGCCGATACCGTGTTTTTTGGCAAATGTTTCAAGGGAGGGCATCCTGGCCATGGTACCGTCGTCATCCATGATCTCACAAATAACACCGGCGGGCTTGAGCCCTGCCAGGCGTGCAAGATCCACAGATCCTTCTGTCTGGCCGATGCGCACCATCACCCCGCCGTCCCGTGCCCGTAAAGGAAAAATATGTCCGGGGCGTGCAATGTCCTGGGGGCCGGTCTCGTCAGCCACCGCCGTTAAAATAGTGGTGGCCCGGTCCGCCGCCGAGATGCCTGTGGTCACCCCTTTTTTGGCCTCAATGGAAACAGTAAACCCTGTACCGTACTGTGAGGTATTATTCTCAACCATCATGGGAAGGTCTAATTTGTCTGCAATACTTGAATCAAGGGAGAGGCAGATAAGTCCACGGCCATAGGTCGCCATAAAATTGATGGCTTCAGGGGTTACGGCCTCTGCCGCCATAGTCAGGTCCCCTTCGTTTTCCCTGTCCTCATCATCCACCAGGATGACCATTTTTCCCTTTTTTATATCTTCAATCGCCTGTTCAATTGTTAAATGCGGCATTTTGTTATCCTTTACAAGAATCCGTTCCGGGCAAGAAGTGACATACTGATGTCCCCGCCGGCATCGTTGGCGCTTTTGGCGCTTTTCCCCTGCCCCGATAAAAATTTTTTCACATATTTCCCCAGCATATCCGTCTCGATATTAACCGGATCCCCTATACTTTTAAATCCGATGGTTGTAATTTTTGCGGTATGGGGGATGATACTTACCGAAAAACCGCTGTCCCAACATTGGTTGATGGTCAGGCTGATGCCGTCGATGGCAACCGAGCCTTTTTCTATCATCTCATCAGCCAGGTTTTCCGGTACCTGGATGTCATATATGATGGCATTGCTCCGGGTTTCAATCTTCGAGACCAGGCCGGTACCGTCAATATGGCCGGATACCAGGTGACCGTCTATACGGTCCGACAACTTCAGGGCCCGCTCAATATTGACCCGGGCCCCGGGTCCAATGGAGCTGAATGTGGTTCGGGACACGGTTTCCGGTGCCATATCCACCTTGAACTGCCCTTTGCCCAGGCTTACGGCAGTCAGGCAGGCCCCGTTCACGGCAATGGAATCCCCAATACCGGTGCTGGAAAGATCCAGGTCACAGGCGATTACCAGAACTTTGCCCTCTCCATGGGTTTCGATACGCCGAATGGTGCCCAGACTCTCTATTATTCCCGTAAACAAAAGTTATCTCCCACCGTTACCCGCTCTGTTTTGCTGTTCAATATATCCCGTCACCAACATATCGGAACCGAACTGCCGGGTCGTAACCCGGGCCAACTCAAACACCTCTTTTATCTTTTCAGGTCCGGCCCCATTGAACACCGGCACGCCGTCATTTCCACCCATAATCTTGGGCGCGAGGAAATAGCAGATTTTATTGACAACCCCTGCGGCCAAAGCCGAGGCGGCCACACGTCCTCCGCCTTCAATCAGAAGGCTCGTGATGGACAGTTTTCTTAACTTAATCATCAGGTCGTTTAAATCAAGCAGATTTTCAAAGACTCGGCATTCAAGAATCCGGACCCCTTTTTCCTGGAGACGCTGAACTTTACCTGAATCACAGCCAGGGCCTGTAACAATGATGGTGGGGGCGGTTGACTTCTGAACCACAACCGTGGCATTTTCCCGGATTTTTAAACGGGTATCCAGAATTATCCGGGCAGGATCACAGGTCTGTTTTCCCTCAATTCTGGCGGTCAAAGAGGGATCATCCCCGCGCAGGGTGCCGGAACCGATAAGAATGGCATCATTTTGGTGGCGTAATTCGTGGCCGAAGTTTCGGGATGCCCGGGAAGTGATCCACTGGGAATCCCCGGTTCTCGTGGCAATATATCCGTCAAGGGTGGCCGCACACTTTAACGTAACAAACGGCGTAGTGGTGTTTTGAACATTCCAGACAAAGTCTTCGATCAGGGTCAAGGCATCCTGTTCCATAACGCCGGAGACAACCTCAAGACCGTTTTCCCTTAAAAATTCAATCCCGCCCCCCGCAACAGGGTTGGGATCTTTGCAGGCCACCACAACCCGGCGGATGCCCGCATTAAGAATTTTATGGGTGCAAGGAGGGGTTTTTCCGAAATGGTGGCAGGGTTCAAGGGTAACGTAGATGGCGGCGCCGGCCAATTTGTCAGGATGCCTTGCTGCGGCATCGTCAATGGCCACCACCTCGGCATGGGGGTTGCCTGCTTTGGGATGGAAGCCCTGGCCAATGATTTGACCCTTTTGGACCACCACGGCCCCCACGCACGGATTGGGTGAGGTATAGCCTTTGCCCCGGGCGGCAAGCGCCAAAGCCCTTGCCATATAGTCCGAATCAGTCATCACGCGTTACAGGACCTTTCATACCCGGATCGGTATCTGTGGATCTGTGCTCTTTATGAATCAGACTTTCAAGTTCCTGGATAAAATCGGTCACATCCTTGAACTCCCGGTACACGGAGGCAAACCGGACATAGGCCACATCATCCAGATCCTTAAGGGCATTGATGATTTTCTCCCCCACCACAGTGGCAGGCACTTCCCGCTCTTTGCCTTCCCGCAGATCCCGCTCAATCCCATCCACAATCTGTTCGATCTGGTTGACGCTGATGGCGCGCTTTTCACAAGCTTTTTGAAGGCCTCGCATCACTTTTTCCCTGTCAAACTCTTCCCGACGGTTGTCTTTTTTAACGATCATGACAGGCACCTGTTCCACACGCTCATAGGTGGTAAAGCGGCGGTCGCACTGCTGACACTCTCTTCTGCGCCGGACTTCAAACTCAATTTTGCC
>JAKSBO010000042.1 GCA_022361095.1 Desulfobacterales bacterium
CAGAAAATGAAGAAATTTCAGACCGGAATTTTAACACCGGTTTTTTCATAATCGCTGTTCTTCTGTCGGGCCTTGTAATCTGGCTGAACCGGACTTTTGATGTAATAACCCTCAAAGAAGATTCGGGACGTATTGCTTATGAGATATTAGCTATCCTGATTGTCAGTTCAGGCCTGGCTTCAGGAAAAATAGGACAGAATCTGAAATATCTTGCAATATGGGCCGGAATTTTCCTGATTATGATGACGGGATACTGCTATCGTCATGAAATGGCAACTATAAAAGATAAAGTCCTGGCGGAATTTGTTCCGGGAAAAGGCTTCCGGAAAACTCCGGATTCTATCAGTTTCCCCGTATCATCCGACGGACATTTCTATATCCGTGCCGAAGTTAACGGAATTCCCGTTACTTTTCTGGCAGATACAGGTGCAAGTCATATTGTATTGTCTCCGCATGATGCCGAAAAACTGGGTATCAGGAAAGAGAATCTCCGCTTTGACAGATTCTATGAAACCGCCAACGGAACTGTCCGGGGAAGTTCGATCAGAATCGCCGACTTCAGAGCAGGGACAATTCATCTGAAAGAGATCGGGGCATCGGTAAACGAGGCGGAAATGTCGAATTCACTTCTGGGGATGACTTTTTTCAGGCGCATGAAAAGTTACGAAGTGAAAAACGATGTACTGACCCTGTTTTGGAATGAATAAAAATGCAATATACCCTGGTTTTCATTGGCCTTAGCTTTTATTCACGAGATGAGTGTGAGAATTGCCGGCGTATTATTCGTGGTGTTGCACCCTTTTTTTGTCTACGCATATGAAAGCTGTATGTCTGAAAACGCCAATGATTTAAACAGACGGTTTTATGATCCATCGGTTTTTTTAAAGATAATTCATAATTTATGCTTTGCTTAAAGGAGGATTACCGTGAAAGATTCATTATTTTCCCTGGGAATTACACTTATGATCGGTTTGATCGTCGCTGGGTATCTTATCAGTGATGGGATAAAAGCCGTTAAACTGGCCAATAGATACGTTACTGTAAAAGGGCTTTCAGAGAAAACCGTGCAGGCAACGATGGCTGCGTGGAACATCTCCTTCACGTCCCACGGGGATACCTTTGAGAGCGCGATCTCCAAAAACAAAACGGATCAGGAAATGTTAGTGAAGTACCTTAAGGATGCCGGCTTGCCGGACAAGGACATTGAGGTCGGCACGCCCCGTGTACAGCAGGACCATTACATTAAGGAAGGAAAAAGCATCGCGCAATATCAAATTCAGCATTCAATTTTAATAAAATCTAAAGACGTTGCTTTAGTAAAATCAATTACCGGCCGGTCAAGCGAAATCCTGCAGCTCGGTATCGCTCTATCCGGGTGGGATGCCCCGAATTATTATTTCACCCAATTGAATACGATTAAGCCTGATATGATTGCCCAGGCAACTGTTAACGCGCGTAAAGCAGCCGAAAAATTTGCCCAGGATTCCCAAAGCAAAGTCGGCAATATTCGTAAAGCACGCCAGGGGCCGTTTAGTTTCCATGGTGTTGCACGGGGTATGTCCGAAACACAACAAATTGAAAAAGTCGTCAGGGTCGTCATTACAACGGATTACTTTTTGATTGATTAAAAATGCCCCCATGACCGGGAACCATGGTTTGGGGTCTTTGCCTTGGTTTCACAGCAATGCCCTGTCACTAAACGCCGGTCTGGGAGTCGATAATTAAAGGAAAAGTCCATGTCATCAAACAGCACTGAGTCCGCCCCCGGAGGTTTAGGTACATTTGCCGGTGTTTTTACGCCAAGCATTTTAACCATTCTCGGGATTATTCTTTTCCTGCGTTTGGGATATGTGGTGGGGGCTGCCGGGCTTGGAAAATCTTTGGTTATCATTGCCGTGGCTAACCTGATTTCCGTTTTGACCAGCTTTTCTTTGGCTGCCGTTGCCACCAACATGAAGGTCGGCGGCGGGGGTGACTATTATTTGATTTCAAGGACCCTGGGTATAGAGTTCGGCGGGGCCATCGGCATTGTCCTGTTTTTAGCCCAGTCCGTCTCCATTGCCTTTTACTGCATTGGTTTCGGGGAAGCCCTGGCCGCCATCCTGGGACTGACCGGCCATGTCACGGTGCAGCTCATTGCAGGTGGCGCGTTGCTGTTTCTTTTTTTGCTGGCATGGATCGGCGCGGACCTGGCCACCAAGTTCCAGTATGCGGTGATGGTGTTTTTGATCCTGGCGCTGCTCTCTTTTTACATCGGGGGTATCCGGCAGTGGGATTCCGGACTTTTGACGGAGAACTGGTCTGCCAAGGACGGTTCGGCCTCCTTTTGGATGCTGTTCGCACTGTTTTTCCCGGCGGTGACCGGGTTTACCCAGGGCGTGAGCATGTCCGGTGATCTTGAAGAGCCGGGTAAAAGCCTGCCAGCCGGCACCTTTGCCGCGGTTTTTCTCTCCATACTGGTCTATTTTTCCGTGGCTGTGGTGTTTGCCGCTGCCGTACCGCTGAAAACGTTGAGCGGTGACTACGGTGCCATGAAGCAGATTGCCCTGTATGGCTGGCTGATCAGCGGCGGTGTGATTGCCGCCACCCTCTCCTCGGCCATGGCTTCGTTTCTTGGTGCGCCCAGGATTTTGCAGTCCCTGGCATCGGATAAGATCTTTCCCTTTCTTGTCCCCTTTGCCCAAGGCTATGGGGCTTCCGGAAATCCCCGCCGGGGGGTGCTGCTCTCTTTCGGGATTGCTGCGGCCACGGTTTTAATGGGCCAGTTGGACCTGATTGCAGGGGTGGTCTCCATGTTTTTTTTAATTTCCTATGGCCTGCTCAACTATGCCACCTATTTTGAGGCGGCTGCCGAGTCTCCGTCCTTCAGGCCCCGGTTCCGGTGGTACAGCAAAAACATCAGTCTTCTGGGCGCGTTGATCTGTCTGGGCGTGATGCTGGCCATTGATTTTAAGACCGGGATTGCTGCCGTGGCCATCCTGTTTGCCGTTTTTCAATATCTCAAACGGGTGCCGGCCCCGGCAAGGTGGGCGGACAGCCGGCGATCCTATCATCTTAAGCTGGTCAGGGACAATCTGTTGGGTGCACAAAAGGATCCTGAACACCCAAGGGACTGGCGGCCCTATCTCCTTGCATTGTCCAATGACGACGAACATATGGCGCAGTTACTGGATTTTTCGGCTTTGATTGAGGGAAAAAGCGGTATTACAACTGCCGTGCGGATTCTCCAGGCCCGGGGATACCGTGCGGTTAAGCTTAAGGCGGATGCGGGAAAGGACCTGGCCCGGATCATTTCCGAAAA
>JAKSBO010000251.1 GCA_022361095.1 Desulfobacterales bacterium
CAAAAGAACTGACCGCAGAACTAAAAACAATGTCCAAGACAAAAGATCTTAATGAAAAGGAGGTCCATAGCCGGATTATAAAAAATTTATGTCAATCTTTGGGGGTCTTTTTTGATTTAATGAACGAGATGATGCCTTTTGATCCTGATGGGTTAGATGATGAAGAAGCGGGTATTTGTCAGCTCCCAACCCGAAAGACATCCGCTGTACCGGCCTTTCTAACCCAATTGCCGGGGGGAATATGAAATAAATCAGTTCGTTAATTTGTTGTGCACTTGAAAAAGCGTCATTTTTTTCTTGACTTGGGTTTGTTTATATATAATAAATTAATTTTAATTAAAGTGAATAAACCGATGATGAATTTTATTAGCCTACTACTGGTCCTATTTCTTATCGAGGAGGTGGTTCTAAACACCTCCGGGCGAAGGGGCTCTTAGTGGCATAATATTCATACGTGAAATCAAAAGCCGTTATCAGCCCCTGTCGGGCAGATAGCGGCTTTTTTTATTTTTAAAAACTAAAATAAGGGGAAGAACATGGCGATCAAAAAAAATGAAAGTGGTACATGGGTACTGGATCAGGCCCGGATTCCGGACGAGGCCAGACAGGAAGTGGAAATTTTTGACACCACCTTGCGGGATGGGGAGCAGGGCGGGGTCACCTTTAAAGGGGATTCAAAATATAAAATTGCCCGGTTTCTGGCAGACACGGGGGTCAGCACCATAGAGGTGGGGTTTCCCAGTTCTACGCCCCTGGAATTTGATACGGTAAAACAGATTGCCGATACTGTGGAAGGGCCCCATATCTGCGGACTGACCACCATGGATCTTGAAAATATCAAGCGGACATGGCAGGCCCTGGAAAATAATCCCAACCCCACCATCCACGTATTCACCCTTAACATTGACGAGGCCTCCATCCGGGCATATAAGGCCGACCCCAATGAACAGATTGAAAAAGCCTCCCGGGCGGTCACCTATGCAAAGGAGTTGATGGGCGGGAAGGGCCGGGTGGAATTTTCAGCCCAGAACACCATCCTGGCCTTGTCCCAGTCCCTGAATCCGGAGTATAATTTTCTGCAGGAGTATATTTCTAAAATCTATGGCCATGCGATTAAGGCCGGGGCCGACGTGATCAACATCCCCCATACCGTGGCCAAGGGAATTGAAATTGAAATCCAGGAAGCTATCCGGTATTTTAAGATGCTTGTGGAGGGCACCGATGACATCATTTTGAGTTTCCACGCCCACAATGATTTCGGCGTCAGTGTCGCAGATACCCTTGCTGCCGTTAAAGAGGGCATCCGGCAGGTGGAAGGCACCTGGTATTCACTGGGGGAGAGGGCAGGTAATACACCGCTGGAGCAGGTGATCATGAATCTTTCATTGAAGCCTGCCTACAACCGGAAATTTTTTACCTCCTTTAAACTTGAACGAACCAATGCCGTGGCAAGGTTTATTGAGAGAGAGAGCTGTATTCCCATCCCCTACAATGCGCCCGGAGTCGGGCCCAATGCCCTGCGCCACGGATCGGGGGTTCATTCCGACGGGGACAAAAAAGGCAAGGCCATTGGGGAAAATATTTATCTGCCCTGTTCCCCCGAGGATATCGGCTGGACCGGCAACACCCACCAGATCACCAAGCTGACCGGTGTAAGCGGCGTCTCGGCCAGGCTTGATGAGCTGGGGTTCGAATTTGAAAAAAGTTTTGTCCGGGAACATGTCATGCCC
>JAKSBO010000255.1 GCA_022361095.1 Desulfobacterales bacterium
CGATCCGCTTTTTACCCAGACAAAAACAGGCATCAGGCCGACAGTAAGGGCCCTGGCCCTTCGCCCGGACCTTGAAAAGGCATTATACTATGCAAACGCAGTGATCCGGGAAAAGGAAGAATGGACGCCCGCCGCTATACACCGGACCTTTCACCTTGCCGTTTCCGATTATGGTACTGCCCTGTTCCTGCCCCACATGCTGTCAAAAATCCGCGAAACAGCTCCCAACGTCGACCTCATATGCCTCCCTGCAGAGCATGGAAATATTGCCGCCCAGCTTGAAAGCGGCACCATTCATATGGGGTTTTGTATCGCTGATACCGTATACCGGGACCTGTGTTCCGTGCCCTTGCTCACAGACAGCCTGGTTTGCCTTGTCAGCAGAAACGCCATACCCGGAACGCCATCCAGGCTGACTCTGGATCAATACCTTGAACGCCCCCATGTGGTGGTCTCCTCATCGGGAACACAGCACTCCGAAGTTGACGCCCGGCTTGCCAAAAAAGGGCTTCACCGACGCATAGGCGTCTGCCTCCCCCACTATGCGGTTGCTGCCAAAGCCATGGCTGATACGGACATGGTCCTGACACTTCCCTCCAGGCTGGCCCGATCACTTCCGGAGCGTTCATCGTTCCATATTTTAGCGCCTCCCCTGCCGGCCCAGGATTACACATACAGCGCAATCTGGCACCCGCGCTCCCAAGAGGACATGGGCCTGTTATGGCTCCGGGATGTGGCGGTCGCGGCAGGAGAACGCATTGTGAACGGATGCATGTAATTGTGCTGTGTCTATTCATGCCAAAGCGGCAACAAACCATACATGCTTTGGACACTTAAGCGCATTGCCGGGGCTTTTATCCGTATGGGAAATCTTATGCAATTTGGGTGTTAATAAATCGGCAGCCGGTGCGGGGCAGGAAAACAGTATTATCTACCCGGGTTTCCCCCCAACATCATGATGTTGCCTGTCATCACCAGAAAAAGCCCGCAAAACGTATTCATATGCCACTGATACCCCTCAAAAACCGAAGAAATGATCAAAGCAATCATTGGTGTGACAATCAGGATGTAAGCGGCTTTTGTGGGTCCGATAACTGTCAGCAGACGAAGATAAAGGGTAAAACCGCCGATGGAGGCACCCAGTACAAGAAAGATCAACGCCCCTATATAACGAACAGAGGGGTCCCATGCAAATGAAAATCCCATAATCTGTATCAACCCCAGCGTTGCCAGTGAACCATAACACATGGCCCATGCTGTTGATGTTGCCAAATCTATGTTTTTCATATTATTGCGGATGGTTACCATATTTCCAAGGGAAAAGCTGCAGGTGCCGAGCAAGGCAAGAATGATACCTTTGATGGTATCGGCATCATAACTTATGGAAATATCTTCTAGAAATACCAGAACCAGTCCGCCAAGCCCGAAGCCTGCTGCCATTACCGTTTTTCTGCTCAACGTATCACCGTAAAAAAAGCGGCTGTTTATCCCGTTCAGTACAATGGCACTGGACATTACAAGTGCCACCAGCCCGCTGGCAATATAAATGGTCGCAAAATAGAATCCGATAAAATTCAGGCAGAACAATAAAAGGCCCTGGAGTATAAAAAAAGCATGATCGGTTAAGGATGAAGACTGCAAACGCCGGCGAACAAGCAGTGCCGCCATGAAAATCGCCCCTGCAAAGGCAAAGCGGTAAAATATGGAAACCAAAGAGGGGACATCTCCGGCTTGCCATGCAATGGCTATCCAGGATATTCCCCAGAAACAGAGAATCAACAGAAAACGAATAATGATCATCATCTACTCCTTTAATAATACCGGTTTAAGGCCGGCTCTAATACAACTGCGGAAAATCAGATGAATATCATTGGTGAAAAGGATACGTATATCCCGGGATTGCGGTTTTTGGTACAATCTTGCGCTTCTTTTCATTCAGCTATTGTCAATATGGCGCCACGGGATTATTTTGTCCCCATGAACAGGAATCATTCGACATCTCAAAAGGGGTTAAGCGCGTTCTTAAATTCCAATGTCCGCGTGGTTGACAAGATGACCCTCGGCCATGGGTTGGGCGTGATACATTATTATAATTCCAATGATCAGATATTTTATGAGAACCCAACCCAACACACGCTCAGCATGTATATCAAAGGCGGATACAAGACGCTCCGGACAGACAAAGACAAGGCGTACGGCGCACCCGGCCGGTTCTGCCTGATGCCCAAAGATGCTTACTCATCCTGGCAGATTGGCGGGAAACAAAATTTTGTTCATCTGTATTTCAATGACAACTACATCAAAAGACTGGCCATGACTGTTTTTGATTATGATCCAAGAGCGGTCAGTCTGCCTGAGCTTACATTTAAAGAGGTTCCGGAACTTGAAGCGATTGTTCTCCAATGTATCCTGAACCAGAATTGGGATGAGAGCAACCACCTGCTGATAGAACAATCCGCAGTAACGGTATTGAGTCATCTTATCCGCATTGTTGTCGGGAACAGGCCTTTAAAACACTATAAATCAGGCCTTACCCCAAGGGTAAAAAATCGTGTGCTGGACTATATGCACGCGCACTATGCCGGTAAAGTCAGTTTGGCCGAATTGGCAGAGGTTGCCGGGCTGAGCGAATACCACTTTAGCAGAATGTTCCGCATCAGCCTGTCACAAACCCCACATCAGTATTTACTGGAACTTAAAATCGAAGAAGTAAAAAAGCGCATAAGGAAATCATCATCAACCGGCCAGTCGCTGGCCCGGATCGCCCTTGATTGCGGATTTTCCAACCAAAGCCATATGGGGCGTGTTTTTAGAAAGATAACAGGCATGACGCCCCGCCGGTTTATCCAAACCCGGGGTTGAAACGGACCCGGGGCCTTCATCAAATTTTTGGACGCCCGGCAATTTACATTGCCTTAATCCGGTTTTGCCGGATTCAATTTTTTATTATGCTTGTCCAGCAGGTGATAGAGCCCGGACCGGGACACACCGGCCATGGTGCAGGCTTTTTCAATGCGCCCCCCGGATAGCCGGACCAGGGCATCCAGGTACCTGGATTCATTCAGGAACCTGAAGTCCTTGAGGCTGGGAAGTCCAGCTTCATCCGTACCGGGCGCGTTTTCAATGCCCTGGACCGTGGTGCGCTGTTCCTCCCATGTCTTTTTCCTGGAAAAAATTCTCAGGGCCACGGGCAGATGGTGGGGATTGAGCCGGGGTTCGTTCAGGCCGCCGGCCACGGCGGCATGGAGCACGGAGATCAATTCCCTGATATTGCCTTTCCAGTCGTACACCATCAGGGTCTCAATGAAATCATCGGACATGGCTTTTGGCCGGATACCAAACTGGGCGCAGGTTTTTTCCATATAATACTCAGCCAGAAGCACGATGTCATCGGGCCGCTCCCGCAAAGGGGGCAGGTGAATGTGGTGGGTGACCAAACGGTAGAAAAGGTCTTTTCTGAACCTTCCCTGCTCCACCATGGTTTGCAGATTCCGGTTGGTTGCCGAAATCAGCCTGAAATCACAACTCAGTTCCTTATCCATTCCCAAGGGGCGGAAGGTTTTGTTCTGGAGCACCCTTAAAATGGATTTCTGGGCGGCCGGGGACAGGTCCCCCACCTCGTCCAGGAACAAGGTACCTTTGTCGGCCTGCTTGATCAATCCTTCACTTTTGTCTACAGCACCGGTAAAGGCGCCTTTGGCATGGCCGAACAGCAGGTTTTCAACCAGGGTGTCCGGCAGATTGGTGCAGTCCACGGCAATGAACGGGGCACGGGCTCTTTCACTGTTCATATGCACGGCATTGGCGATTAAATCCTTGCCGGTGCCGGTTTCGCCGGAAATAAACAGGTTGCCCTCTGTCCGGGCCGATTTGGCCACCAGATCCAGGCATTTTTTCAAAACAGGACTGCGGCCGATGATAAAATCCGATTTGAAACCGTCCCGGGCGGGCGAGACCATTTTATTGTCCCTGAACTGCAATGCCCGCTTCAGGGTGAGTTTGACGTCGCCGTAGGCAGGCGGTTTTTCCAGATAATCCCACGCCCCGTTTTCCAGGGCCATTTCCGCCCCTGAGAGTTCCGATTTTCCGGTAATGATGATCAATTCCGGGGATGACGGGGCATTGATAAAATAATTGATGCACTCCAGGCCGTTGGCATCAGGCAAAAGGACATCCAGGAACACCACGTCAAAATCCGCGTCCCGGGCCAGTGCCGCCCCCTGGGAAAATGTGTGGGCCGTTTGGCACTGGTGCCCCAGTTTTTTAAGGTAAGCCGTAAAAGGGGTACAAAAAATTGGATCGTCATCAACGATCAGGATGGCGGCCACGGTACGTCCTCCATTTCTCCGGGTCAATACGGTTATCCATGCTCAGGACCTGGCCCGTTTTTACACAATAAACCGGATAAATCAAGCTCCCAGCCTGCCCGGTCCAAAATTTCGGACAAAAGTGGAATAGATCTGGGGCAGGCCTTTTCCTTAAACTGCCTTCTAAATTCACAGGATAATTTCGGGCAAGACCCAAATAGCGTCCAAAATTTTAGATTTCTCATGGTATTTTTCCCGGCCGGAAACAAACCGCCAGCCCAAATCGCCATGGATTTCTGATTCAGGGAAAAAATAAAGTTGTTCCATTTTGTTTATTTTCAACAAATTACCCCTTCAAAAAACGTGGACACCCCGCCGCCGGGCAACCCGGGCACCAAATTTGTATACAGAGGAAAAACATTTTGAAAACGGAGGAGGAATTGATGAAAAAAACAGTAACATGGAAAATGGGCGTCATCCTGCTGCTATCAGTACTGTCAGCGGGATCCACCGCCTTTGGGGATGTGCTTTTTAACGAGAAATCCATGGTCCGGCAAAAATGCGCGGCCTGCCACAAACCGGACCCCCAGGGCCGTCTTGAGGTGATTGAAGAGACCCGCAAGACAATGGAAGAGTGGAAAGTGGTGGTGGACCGGATGATCCGCCTCAACAGCGCCCCGTTAAATGACGAGGAATTTTATCCGGTTATCAAAGAACTGAGCCGGGACCTGTGCCTGACACCGGCGGAATCCAGGGATGTGGCCTACCTTAACAGCGATGAAAACAGCCAGTACAGGGAGATTCCCCAAAACGACCTGGAGGTCCGCATTTATACGGCCTGTGTCCGGTGCCACACCTTTGGAAAAATCAAGTCCCACCGGAATACACCAAGCCAGTGGAACGAGGTCCGGAACCTTCACCTGGGTTACTATCCCACCACCGTACCCCAGATGCGGGAGATGGACTGGTTCAAAGAGTCCAAGGCATTAAACCGGCACCTGTCAGAACTATTCCCCTTTGACACCCCTGAATACCGGGCGTGGCTTAAAAACAGGAAAGATCTGGATTTGTCCGGTTCCTGGACCATTGCCGGGTATCAGCCCGGGATGGGCTATTACCAGGGCACTTACACCCTGGCCCCGGACACGGCCAAAGGAGCAGACGAGTACACCATCCAAAAAAATGTACAATACCGGAACGGATTTTCCGTCTCTTCCCTGGGCACAGCCACTTTGTACAGCCAATACCATCTTAGATACGAACTGGCCCCGACCCCCTTAACCGGACGGATTGAAGGGGTGTTTGACCTGGACCCCGGCACCGGCGGATTCTCGGGAAAATGGTGGACCGTGGTTCAGGATACCAATGCTTACGGCAATGAATCGTTTTACAAGGCCGGCGGACCTGGGCGGATCATGGCCGCCTTCCCCCAGAGCCTGAAAAAAAATACCGGCAAACCCCAGACCCTGACCCTGGTGGGCGTCAGCCTGCCGGCAAATCCGTCTGCGGCGGATCTGGCCTTTTCCAATGCCGGAATCAAGGTGCTGGATATTGTCCAATCCGGCCCCTCGGGCCTGACCGTAACCGTGGATGTGGGTCCAAAGGCCTCTGTGGGAATGGCTGACATCAACTTGAAAAATCTGACTTACAAGGGGCTCAAGATCTTTGAAAAAATCGATGCCATTGCCGTGTCCCCCCGTATCGGACGGGCCCGGGTCAGTTGCGGTGCGGCCTATCCGCCCCAGGGAGTTCAGTTTGTTGCACGGGGGCTCTCCTTTGGCCCGGACGGCAAGCAAGGCACTGCCGATGACCTGGTCCTGGACCCCGTCAATGCCCAATGGCGCCTGTCCGAGGAAAAAACCCGGGAAGACGATGATGACATGAGATACCTGGACGCTCCCATTGCCAACGGGCTTTATACACCGGTAACCTCCTATGCGCCCATTAAAACCAGGAAGCAGCACAGGGAAGGCGTGGGCCTCATTGCCGTAACCGCTTCATTTGAAAACGGCTCAGGCACATTGACCGACAAGGTCAGGCTGGCAGTCACGGTGCCGGATTTTATCACCCATTTAAAATAGGCAGACCATGGAACAGGTAAAGATTGCAGACCATAAACGCTTTACGGCCCAGGGAAAAGAGTTTGTCTTTTTGACAGGGACCGGGACCATATTTGAACTGGAACCCGAATCCCCTGCCGGATCAGTCCTGGATCACGGCAGGGCCGGACAAGCCTTTACACAATCGGATCTGTTTACCCTTGTGCAAGGGACAGACAGGGAAAAACAGGCATTGTGGACCGATCTTCTGGCCGGCCATGTCCTTATAGATGAAAGGGCACCGGCCAGGGAACAACCGGAATACCCGGCGGACACCCCCATCAACACCCTGGTTCTCCATGTCACCCGGGCCTGCAATCTCATGTGCCGGTATTGTTACCACGATGACGGGAACGGCACCCATTTTTCTTCGGCATCCATGGACCGGGCCGTGGCCCGGCAGGCCGTGGATTTTCTGTTTGACAACAGCGGCAACCTGCCGGCTCTGGTACTGGTTTTTTTCGGCGGGGAGCCCCTGCTCAATCCAAAGCTGATATCGGAGACCATTGCCTACGCCGACAAAAAAGCGGCAGGTTCAGGAAAGAAGATCTCCTATGCCATGACCACCAACGGCACCATCCTGACCGACAAGGTGATTGCATTCATCCGGGAACACCGGATCGGCATGACCGTGAGCATTGACGGCACCAGGGCGGCCCACGACCGGTTCCGTCGTTTCCCGGACGGGTCCCCATCCTATGATGTGATCCTGCCCGGGGTCAAAAGGCTGCTGGACACCGGCACAGCCAAACCGGTGGTGGCCCGGGTCACCCTGGCCAAAGCAGTGGGGGATATCCATCAATCCCTGGCCCACCTGCTGGATCTGGGGTTTGCCGAAGCCGGTTTTTCACCGGTGACCACAAGTGAAGAGGGATTTATGCTGGACAAGGGGCAAATGGATGTGCTGCTGGATCAGTTTCAAACCCTGTCGGATCTCTTTGTGGAGATGGCCCTGGAAAACCGGTTCCTGGGATTCACCAACCTGGTTGACCTCCTGGTCAACCTCCACGAAGGCGAGGTCAGGCACTACCCCTGTGGTGCGGGGATGGGTATGTTTTCCGTTGATCCCCAGGGGGGGCTTTTCCTGTGCCAGCGGCTGACCCACGACCAGGCCGCCCACATGGGCGATGTCTTTAACGGGTTTAACCGGACCAAACTGGCAGGGTTCCGCAAAGATGCGGGGCTGTCCAATAAAAAGCCCTGCCAGGGCTGCTGGGCCGCATCCATCTGCGCCGGGGGCTGTTACCATGAAGCCGGTATCCGCCAGGGAAGCCTTGTGTCGCCCAATCTGCACTATTGCCAATGGATTAAATCGTGGATTGAAACCGGCCTGAACGCATATGCCCGGTTGGCAAAAGAGGCCCCGGCGTTCCTGGACAACCTCTCCCTGGCCAGGGGACATGAGCCGCTGCCTGAATCAATCATATGAACCAATGGAAAGAATACAAATATAGAGGAAGGATAAGAATGAAAAAGTTAATACTTGTTTTGTTTGTTTTGATCGCTTTTACCGGGTTGACGGTACCGGCTTCAGGCGATGTCCTGGATCCCCTGGACAACGCATCGGCACCCGTAGGCACAACGGTGCTGGTCTCTTATTTCGGATACATTCATCTGCCGGAGTATGAAGACCAGGACGGGAACATCGTTGATATTGGAACCGATGTCAGCTATGCCGCTTTCAGACCGGTCTATTTTGCCGGGAAAGTGTTTGGAAAGACCTGGGGCGTCAACGGCATTATCCAGTTTCAGCATACTTCAATCGACAATGCAGAAAGCCAAAGCGGTGTCGGCGATCTGGTGGTCGGCCCCTTTATCTTTCTGTATGAAAACTTTGACACCCAGACCTTTCTCTCCTTTTGGGAATTTGCCTATACCCCCACGGGGCATGACGACGTGTCCAATGATTCCTGGTGGTTCCAGCATCAATTGGCCTTTGGATGGTACCCGGGCCCCTGGTCCCTGGATCTCTGCCTTAACTATTGGCAAAAAGACGAGGACAGTGACGGAAACGATC
>JAKSBO010000912.1 GCA_022361095.1 Desulfobacterales bacterium
ACAGATCTTTCTGAATAATCATTCTGTTGTGATCCAGCTCAAATTTGCGCATGAAAAAACCCGCCAAAAATGACGGGCTTTTGATATTCGTTTGATTGGTTCGAACTACTCTTCGAACTTCTCGATCAGCCAGTATTCCAGTTCCACTGGAGTTGCACGGCCGAAGATGGTGACCACCACGCGAACCTTGCCTTGGTCAGGCAGCAACTCGTCGACAGTCGCTTCCATGTTCTCGAAAGGACCACCAGTGATCTTGACGTGATCGCCAGGGCTGAATTCCATCTTGACAGTTGGCTGTTCTTCCGCTGGTTTGGAAGCTGCCTGCATCTTTTCGATCTCAGGAATAGACATTGGTGATGGACGGCCAGCCGTACCAATAAAGTCACCAACACCCGTGGTTTCCTTAATCAAGAAGAACACGTCCTGTGGGATGCGGCCATCGTTTTCCAGCCTCATCTCAACAAACACATAACCCGGATACAGCTTCTTCTCAATGATCTTCTGCTTGCCACCCTTGATCGTTTTCTCTTTCTCAGTTGGAACGAGAATACGGTTAACTAGGTGTGTAAAGCCTTCGATCTTGATTTTGGAAAGAAGCGTTTGGCGAACGTAATCTTCCTTGTTGGAAGCTACACGAAGCACGAACCAATTCATGCCTGGGTATACCAGTGGTTCTTCCTCTGGCTTCAAATCATCCGTTGGGGTCGGAACAACAGCTTCCGCTGCAGCTTCTACCTGCTCAACGTTCTCTTCACCAGTCTGCTCTTCAGTTGTCGGATTTTCCTGCTCGCTCATGCAGCCGATCTTTCTGTTGAATTAGGTGTGGTGTTCTCGAAATAACTGAATCTTATTTCAGATCCGTGTTTAGCCGCCCTGAAGCACGCCCATCCAAGTAAATGCCTTCGCAAAGACAATCTGAATGGCCAGCAGTAACAGTGCGAGGAAAATAGTTCCGCCAATCACAACAATTGTAGAACCCATGACTTCCTTGCGGCTTGGCCAGTTCACTTTCTTCATCTCAGCTTCTGTCGATATGAAAAATTCAACGACATTCTTCTTGTTGAGAATCCAGTAAAGTAAACAGCCCCAGAAGACGACCATGCTGATCGCCATTCCGCCCTGCCAGTAAGCGGTGTTTGTCGTGATGACACTCATCTGGTCCCAAATGTAAAGGATTCCAGATAACACCAACGTACCCGAGCCGATCCATGTCAGCGTGCGAGTCCAGTAGCCTTCACCAGGCTTGTATATCTTCAGCGCCATTTGTTATTACCAAATATTTGACTTGTCTGACGAAAAGATCAATTCTGCCCGTTTATGAGTACCATCTCATGATACTCCCCTCGATATGCTTCCCCGATCTGGATGAGACAGAAAGTCATGTTCTTTATCTGCCTAAAAGCTTCATGTCGAAGCTAGGGGGCTTCCTGAATGTTCCGGTGTCGGGCAGCCGGAGGTGGGAACACGGGTGAGAGGACTTGAACCCCTAACCTGCTGATTTGGAATCAGCTGCTCTGCCAAT
>JAKSBO010000890.1 GCA_022361095.1 Desulfobacterales bacterium
GTTTCGCTTTTCTTTTTAAAGGTGGGGGTATAGGCCGTGGCCCAGGAGACCCACTGGTTACCCCGGGTGCTGTCCCGGCGGCTGACTTCAAGGGGGTGGCCGCTTTCATCGTAACTGTACCGGGTTTCAAACTCAAACGGGGATGGCGCGACCTCGGCAGTCACCTGGCGGAGGTTATCGTAATAAAGGGTGGTGATGTTCCCGTTGGGGTCAGTGGCCGCAGTTCGGTTGCCCACGGCATCATAGGCCCAGGCCAAGGTGATGTGTTTTCCCCCAAAGTCATCAATGGTTTGAATCAGGTCCCCGGAACCTGGGTCATAGGTGTTTTGTGTAATTTTGTTTTCCGGATCCGTAACTGTCTGGATCTGGCCCCTTGGGTTATAGGCGTAGCTGACAGCCGGGCTGGTACCCCCCACTGCCGGATACTCAACGTGTATCAGATTGCCCTTGTCATCGTAACTGTAATCGGTCACTCGGCCCAGGGCGTCGGTCGCCGAAGTCATCCGGTTGAAATCCGTACCATAGGTGAACCTGGTTTCAACGGGATCCAGGCCTGAATCCGGTATGGGATTCAGCCGGGTCAAAAGGACATTATGGTCGGCATCGTACTCAAGCTCAATTTCGTTTAACTGGGGTTTGATGGTCTTGACCAGGCGTCCGAGCCCGTCATAAATTTTTTGTGTGGTGTTGCCCAGGGCATCCGTCGAAGAGAGGGTGTGCCCCAAAGAATCAAATGTCCAGACTGCGGCCTTGCCGTCGGGATTGGTTTCCCGGGCGCTCACACCTGTAAAACCGTACAGGTAGGTATTGCCTGCGGCATCCGTCTGGGAACTGACCTTATCTACACCGTCGTACTGGTTGGTTACAAAGGCATTTTCAGGGTCTGTGGGATAAAAAATTTCAGACAAGAGTCCGTCATCCGCATACATATAGGTGGTGGCTTCATCCGCCGGGTCGGAAAAGGCGGAGAGGTTGCCTGCCGAATCATAGGTGTAGGTGACCTTCCGCGATGTCTCATCTTCAACCCGGCTCAGGAACTCCCCGTCATATGTGAAGGCCAGGCTGTGGCCGGTATCGGTCTCCACCTGGGAGAGCCGGCCGTCTGCGTAAGAAAACCGCAGGGCATTGCCGTTGGGATCGGTTATTGACCGGATGGTGCCGTCGGTGTTGTAAAGGGATAACTTCCCGTACTTGGAAAGGACTTGAATGGTGCCGTCTGCAAGGATTTCCAATTCATCGGCATTGCCGTTGGGTGGGTTGAAGGTGCCGTCTGCCAGCTTAATGAATTGATCAGAGGTGCCGGGCATGGAGACCTGAACCATGTTATCGATCATCCGGTCCATGGCCCAGCGGTGGGCAATGGTGGCCACCACCAGGTTGTCCCGGGTAATGCCTTGGGAAAGAATTGATGCGGATGCCAGGATTTCCGATATAACGGCTGAGGCATCAATAACCGCATCCCTGCCCATGGCCTGGAACCCGTCACTCTTTATCCGGGCGTGGATGTTGAAATTATGGGTCCAGCCCAGGCCCAGGCCTTCCTGGGAAAACCGGCCGGCCGAGGTGTAGGACCGGGAGAACACCAATCCCAAAGGCGGGGCGCTGCTGCCCAGTGTAAGGTCGGGATGGGCGTAAAGATAATCCCCTGTGACAAGATCAATGGGTTCGGGACTTTGGGCGTGGGCGTCGCTGTCTTCACCCGTCTCGCCTGAACCGGTCAGGTCAGACCCGTCAAGAATCCACGCCTCGGTCCCGAAGCCGCCTTTAAAACCGCCGGAAATAATATGCCCCACATTGCTCGCATCGGAGCTGACCGTTAAAAATCCCGTCCCCTGCCAGCTGTCTTCCCCCAGGTTGCCGTCCCCGGGGAGAATCACCCGGTATCCGGCATTGATATAGGATTGGATATGGCTCAGTTCACTGCTGCTGTATGTGCCTGATTCAAGCAGGGTTTTGACGGTGCTGAAATTGGAAGAATCCGCCTCAAATATTTTATCTGCCTTTGCATTGGACCGGTCAATGAGTTTGACTGTGCTTACGGCTGTGTAGGCGGGCTGGGTCTGGTCAATGATACCCCATTCAAAGGCGCTGTGGTGGCCGCTTGCGTTAACAAACACCGAAGTTTCCATGGCCTCGTCCGACTCAAGGCTGATCACACTGGTCAGGTTCACAGGCATGTCAATGTAGGGACTGTCGTTCTGGCCGCAGACACCGATCCAGTGGTGATGGATAATATGCGTTCCGGTCAGGGGACCGGTCAACTCGTCCATCCGGCTGCACTGGGCCAGCCACTGGCTGCTGAGCATGGCAAGGCTTTCTCCCAGAACCGGTTCGGCGGTTTGGGATTGGGATCCATGACGGTTCCGGGCCAGTAGTTTTCTATGCTTTTCAACCATGCTCCGGCTGATCTCTCCCCAGCCGTTAACCAGGACATAAGATCCCCCTGCCCGGATATATATGGTACCGGATGCATCGGCATAGCTGCCGCCGCCCCCTGGGTAAGGATGATCCACGGCCACTGATACGGACTGGCTGGTGCCGGCCGTGGCCGCGGTCCCTGTGGCAATCAGGCTGCCGTCCAGCCGAAGCTCCGGCTGGTTCGTATCATTGTAAAACAAGGTGAGCCGCTTTCCATAGATGTCACTGGAATAAAAGGTCTGGTCAATGCCCCGGTGCTGAATTCTCAAGGTTGTCTTAAATGAGTCCGGGATTTGTGTCCACTCGGCTGTGATGCTCTGTTGGCAGGGCAGGGATTCCCGGCGCGGCGCCTCAGTGCTTTTGATGATTTCACTGCCGCCGATAATTTCATTGAGCGTGGCATCGGGCAGGGTGGTGCGGACATGGTCAACCAGGTTCATGGCCATGGTGGAGAGGCGTGAGGATATATTGGTTTTGGAAACGTTTTGAATCCATGTTGCTCCGGTGGATGTCCCGGTAAGCGCGCTGTTGACAAACTGGGTTGTATCAAACCCTGTGACTGTTTTAAGGTCAATGCCCGAATAGTGGATATGTTCTTTCAGGGCTGGGGCAAATGCGTAATCCGTACCGTCAATATTGACTTTTACCCATACATGGTCAACGTCAAGATAGGCAAGCTGCTCTGCTGAATAGGCATAGACCCGGCAGGGAATACCCGCCGAAGGGAGAAGCCTTAAAAGGGTGGCCACCCGGTTTGTTCCCAGCCAGCTTAACGTCTCTTCCGGGGTTAGCCGGATGGTGCCGTATACATAGTTGGCCGTAAACCCGGCCTGTCTGAGCATGGCGATCATAAGGGATGCCTGGTCGAATGAATTGCCGGATCTATCCGTCAGCGTTGCCCCGGCACCTTTGACATCCCCGAAAAGCGCTGTATATCTGATATTGTCGTGTACAAAGGCATAAATACGCTCCGGATCATTGTCCAGTCCCCGGACAAGGGATTTGAGCGCTTCCGGGGCCGTGTCAACATCGCTGGATGCAGCAGCGTTATTTAGAACAGCGCGTTTATCCCCGGATTTTTGGGGAAGCAGTAATTTATGGGCCTCCTCGGGTGTGATTTGGGGACCGTATACATTTTTATATCCGGGCATCCCGGCATGGCAATTGAGTAAGCCGCCGAATAGAACAATGGAGAAAACTAAAAGTACATGCTTAAATAATTTCATAATCCACCTGGAATTTTAATTTTGAGTGCCGAAAATTTGTGAGAAGTCATAAAGAGTCTGGGCCGATCCGTCGAAATTCAATATAAAATTGTACAGATCTGCCCCGTCAATATCGGCGTCCGAGTCATGGTCAAACACCGGGCCTTGAATCTGAGTGATGGTTTCTGTACGGTTCCCTGCGGTATCATAGGCATATTCGATGATGTAATCTCCAGCCTTTTCCATTTTGATTATCCGGTGAAGGTTGTCGTATTCATAGGTCACGGTTCCTGCAACCCCGACAGATGCAAATAAAAGAATCATGGTCA
>JAKSBO010000826.1 GCA_022361095.1 Desulfobacterales bacterium
TGGGCAGCCGGGATTCCGGGCACCATTGGCGGTGCAGTCATGATGAATGCCGGGGCCTTTGGCGGCGACATGAGCCGGGTTGTCAAAGAAATTGAGGTGCTGGACCTTGCCACCTTCAAAACCAAGGTTCTGCCGGCAAGCCGTCTTCATTTTTCCTACCGGAAACTTGCCCTTGAAAACAGTATTGTACTTAAAGTCGCGCTTGGGCTGACCAAGGCGGATGCCCAAACCGTCAGAGATGAGTTTCACCGTAACCTTAAAACAAAACTTTCCACCCAGCCGGTGTCCCAGGCATCTGCCGGGTGTTTTTTCCAAAACCCCCCGGGCGATAAACCGGCCGGCTTTCTCATTGAGCAGGCCGGCATGAAACGCGCCCGGTGCAACGGGGCCATGGTATCTGACCTGCACGCCAATTTCATTGTCAACCAAGGCAACGCCTGCGCAAGCGACATTCTGAACCTGGCCGGCCAGGTAAAGAAACGCGTATACGAGAAGTTCGGGATTAACCTTAAAGAAGAGGTGAAAACCATTGGCGACTAAGAAAAATACCCAAAACAGGTACAAGGTGCAGGGCAAAAAGTCCTGGAAACTTAAAACTTTTTTTAGCGGCAAAGCCCTTGGGGGAAAACTCTTTCTTGTTCTTTTTGTGGGTGCAATGAGTCTGGGTTGCATCTACACGCATGATGCGGTTCTCCAAAGCCCTCTATTTGATGTTAAAACCATTATGATTGACGGCCTTGACCGGGTAACCAGAGACGAAGTCCTGGCCCGGACAGGACTTGACAATCCCGGCAACATTTTTGAAATGCAGCCGGAAAAGCTTGAAAAAGAGCTGAAGGCCCATCCGTGGATTCGCATGGCCACGGTACAACGAAAGCTTTTCTCAACCATTTCCATTAAAATTGAAGAACAGGAACCCTTGGCCATCGTGACCATTGAAAACCTGGCTGACATTGTCATCAACGCCCAGGGCGCCCCATTTAAAGAGTATGAACCGGCCAAGGATAATCTAAAGGCGTTGCCGGTGATCTCCGGGATGGATCTAAGTTTGTCCGACAACACCTATCTGTTTGAAGGGGATCTGTTCAATGCAGTGATGGAAATCCTAAAAGTCAGAGGGTTCGGAAAAGTCCAGACAATCCTGGGAGACGAAAATACAGGCATACTCATCAATATATTGAACACATATCCTGATACAAGTTTCACAAAAAACGCCGAGGAGGGGGGATCTGAAAACAATACCCTTATTCCGGTAAAACTTGGGTTTGACAAATTTGAAAAAAAACTTGCAAGGGTCAGGCAGATCCAGCGCTATATGGAGGCCAGCTATCCGGACAAAACCATATCAGCCATAGATCTTTTCAGCCTGGAAAAGGTGTTTGTTACAACAGAAGATGCTGCCCAACATACAATAGCAAAGGGGGTTTAACTTGCAGGGGAACGAAAAATTACTGGTGGGACTTGACATCGGCACCACCAAAATCTGCGCAGTCGTAGGTGAGATGATCGAAGATGAGATCAACATCATCGGTGTGGGCTCTCACCCCTCCACAGGGCTTCGCAAGGGATCCGTGGTCAACATTGAGTCCACGGTGGATTCCATTAAAAAGGCCGTGGAAGAAGCCGAGTTGATGGCGGACTGCAACATATCTTCGGTGTATGTGGGCATTGCAGGCAATCACATCAAAGGCTTTAACAGCCACGGCATTATTGCCATTAAAGGCCGGGAAATCACCGAAATGGATGTGGAACGGGTCATTGACGCGGCCAAAGCGGTTGCCATCCCCCCGGACAGGGAAATTCTTCATGTCATTTCACAAGAATTTATTGTGGATGAAATGCCCTCCATCCAGAACCCCGTCGGCATGACTGCCGTGCGCCTGGAAGCCAAAATCCATATCATCACGGGCGCGGTATCTGCCGCGCGCAACATTGTCAAGTGCTGCCACAAGGCAGGGCTTGAGGTGTGCGACATTGCCCTTGAGTCCCTTGCGTCAGGCTATGCCGTCCTCACCAATGAGGAAAAGGAACTTGGCTGCATCCTGGCCGATATGGGCGGCGGAACCACGGACCTCGCGTTGTTCAAAGATAACAACTTGAAATTCATTTACGAACTTACCGTGGGCGGCCATAACCTGACCAACGATATTTCCGTCGGCCTTCGAACCCCCTTGCCCGAAGCGGAAAAGATCAAGAAAACACACGGTACCTGCATCCCCCAACACGTCAAGGCCCATGATGTCATTGAGGTGCCGGCAGTGGGCGGCAGGGACCCCAAGCGCCTGCCCAAGGGTATTCTTGCAGAAATCCTCGAACCCCGGGTGGAGGAGATCTTTTCCCTGCTCAAAAAAGAGCTGTTTTCCAACGGACTTGAAAACAGCTTTCCTGCCGGATTTATACTCACCGGCGGCAGCGTTGTCATGGACGGCATTGCGGAAATGGCCGAATCGGTATTCAGCGTACCGGTTCGTATGGGTGAAGCCAACCGTATCGGCGGGCTCAAGGATATTGTTAAAAATCCCGCGTACGCAACAGGCGTTGGGCTTGTCATTTTCGGATCAAAAACAAGCTGCGTTATCCAAGATGTCAAATCCGATGCCGGCGGGCTGCAAATAATTTTAAAAAAAATGAAACAATGGTTTAAAAATATTATTTAAATCTTTACAGGAGGTGGATATGACTTTTTCTTATGTGGAAAACAGTAACACAGCTAAAATTAAGGTCATCGGTGTCGGCGGGGCCGGCGGCAACGCGGTCAATAATATGATCGACGCCAAGCTTCAGGGCGTTAAATTTATTGTGGCCAACACAGATGCCCAGGCTTTGGATCATTCCAGGGCAGAATCTAAAATCCAGATGGGCGGCCAGCTTACCGAAGGCCTTGGGGCCGGTGCGGATCCCAATGTAGGCAGAGATGCCGCCCTGGAGAGCATGGATGAATTGCGGGACGCCCTTGCAGACAGCCATATGGTTTTCATCACCGCCGGGTTCGGCGGGGGAACCGGCACAGGGGCCGCCCCTGTGATTGCCGAAATATGCAAAGACCTTGGCATTCTCACGGTAGCGGTTGCTTCCAAACCCTTTTCTTTTGAAGGCAAAAAACGGGAAAAAGCGGCACTGGAAGGTTTGAAAAAACTCCAGGAAATCACAGACACCGTTATCACTATCCCCAACGACCGGCTGCGCGGTATTGCCGGTAAAGGGGCGCGTATGAAAGACATGTTCATCAAAGCCGATGAAATTTTGCACCACTCTGTTAAAGGCATCACAGACCTGATCATGATGCCCGGCCACGTCAACCTGGACTTTGCCGATGTGAAAACCACCATGCAGAAAGCCGGCAAGGCGTTGATGGGCATCGGTATTGCCTCCGGGGAAAACCGGGCCACAGAAGCGGCCGAAAGGGCCATCTCCCACCCGCTGCTGGAAGATATCTCCGTATCCGGTGCCAAGGGTGTACTGATGAATATTACATCAAGTTCCGATCTCACCCTTGACGAAATGACCGAAGCGTGTGACCGTATCTACCAGGAAGTGGGTGACGAAGCGGAAATCATCTGGGGCCAGACCTTTGACGAAGAACTCGGTGATGAAATCCGCATCACCGTTATTGCCACGGGTATCGGCGTGGAAGAACCGGCGTTTGCTGAAAATATGCGCAGATTTGATCCCCAAACCGCCCAGGCCTATGTACAGCAGCCCCAGCAGACAGCGGCGGCCAACGGCACGTACGGGGCATACGGCGCCCAACCCTATGGTCCAAACACTCCGAATATGGGCCAGGCCGCACCAGCCGCCCACCGGGAACCCATTGACCGGGGCGTTATAAGAGACGCCACCGAAGAGGACATGGCCAATTGGGATGAACCGGTGCGTGTGGTCCGCCACAAACGCGTGGTGGGAGATGACAACCAGCCCCAGGATTACGGCATGGACTATGATAACGACGACCTGGAGATTCCCACTTTTTTAAGGCGAAAAGCCGATTGATCAATGAAATATAAACGACACTGAACCGGGCCTTTGATTTTATAAAGACCCAATAAACCATTTTTCATGTAAGACCTGTTTTCAAAGAATGCGTTGGGGCAGCAGGCCTTCCCCTGCGGTCATTTGACCGACACCATATCCACCCCCTGGTAACGTCTGCAGGGGAAGCGCCTGTCCCTTAATTTAAGGCCTGTCGTATCCTTTGTTGCGGCCTTTTAGCCCGGCGTTGATATGTCAGCTCAGCCTGCGGCAGTTTATAACAACAGATTAAACAGATAGCCCACTAATAAAATGCCACAGGCCACGACGGATATAAAAACGGCGATGAGCCTGGGCTTCAGCACTTTTCTTAAAATCACCATCTCGGGCAATGATAGGGCAATGACACTCATCATAAATGCCAGAACAGAGCCCAAAGCAGCCCCCTTGCCAA
>JAKSBO010000302.1 GCA_022361095.1 Desulfobacterales bacterium
GCTTTTTAAAGGTAAAAGAAAAATAGATGAACGGTTATGATTGCAGAAAACGACATAATACCAGGGGCCGAGAAGATTGTGGAAAATACAGGCAGGGGTGCGGGCTTTGGTGTTGGATATCAGACCAAGAAATCCAATCGGAAAAAGGACAGGCGCAAAGCGCGGTATGATCGCAGAAAAAGTGTCCGAGACGGTGTGATTGTCACATTGTCATTTAAGAAAGATCGCAGGAAAACCCCTGACCGCCGTTTACAGGCGTCTGCCAGGCCCGCTCCCGCAGGTGATGCCAAAAGCTCCGGGTACGGTATCATTGCCTAGTAATGGTGTTTGACCTTTTATAAGAATCTTGGATATATTTTATTAATCCGCCCTCTATGGGGCGGATTATATATTTTTCCAACGGTTTTCCTTTTTTAACCCTTGCTGATAAAAAAAGAGATGAGAGATTTTTCCTTCAATGACCTTGACATGCTCCATGAATCGGGGATTTTTTCCCACCAGGCGTATTATTTTGCTGTGACAATGGCCGGCATATTTAAAGAGTCCGGTGCATTGGAAGCTATTTCAGCAGCATTGACCTGCAGGGCACTTTTTACAGGCTGCATATGCCTGGATCTTGAAAATGTGGCCGGATCCGCTCTGAAGAATTCAGAAGGAAAAGAACTTATTCGGCTTCCTGAACTCAAATGCTGGTGCCGTATTCTTGAGAACTCTGCCATGGTGGGTAGGCAGATTTCAAGTTGCCGGGAAAAAAAAGATGCTACGGCGTTATGGATTGGTAAACATCCCTTGATTCTTGACCGCGACAACAATCTTTATCTTTCCAGGTATTATGATTTTCAATGCCGGTTATCAAATAATATTAGCGCACGGATTAAAAGACGGATTCCCGAGCCGGATGATGAGTTTATGAATCACAGGCCGGCGGTTTTTTTTAACAGCCAGGATCACCACAGGACTTTTGGGCAGCAGCAGGCCGTTAAAAAGGCACTTTGTTCAGGTTTTATTATGGTGTCCGGAGGGCCGGGAACCGGAAAAACCTATATTACTGATATAATACAGACGCTTTTGATGACCTGGGCTGATGAAAATAACATGCCCCTTCCCAGGGTGATGTGTCTTGCTCCCACCGGAAAGGCCGCGGCCAGGCTGAAAAACGGGATGACCATTCACAGTGCGCTTAAACCCCTGAAAAACGGAACCGGATTCAAACATAATGCCGCCAATCCCCTGGCTGCTGATCTGGTGATTATCGATGAAGCTTCCATGATTGACATGGCGCTTATGACAAGGCTTTTTGAAGCCATCCGTCCTGATGCGCGTATTGTCATGCTCGGTGATATGAACCAGCTTTCTCCTGTCCAGGCAGGTGCGGTGTTCTTTGATTTGTGCCATGCTGAAATTTTGTCTGATTTTCGAGTATTTTTGGATGTCAATTTCAGGTCAGGCGGAAAAGCCGGTATTGAAAAGCTTGCAAAGGCCGTTAATGTCAGTGATGCGGATGCTGTGGCCGATATTCTTAAGGGGGATTATCCTGATCTTGTATTTGTGGATACCGCCGAAAACAAAGGATACCCGGCCCGGCTTGAATCCAGTATCCGGGAAGGGTACAAGCCGCTTTGGGGTGCCCCATCTTCAATAGATGCAATGGCTGCCATAGACTGCTTTCGCGTACTGTGTGCCCACAATTTGGGCAACAGCGGAACATTACAAATTAATCATCTATGTGAAAACTTATTACGATATCAGAAGAAAGATGGTATAAAACGGCCTGTTTTTGAAATGCTTTTGATGGTTCGGCGTAATGATTACAAGCGGTTGCTGTTTAACGGTGACACCTGCGTGGTCGTTGAAGAAAACGGGATGTCTATGGCCTGGTTTGATGCAAAACAATCAGGCCCCAGGCACTTCAGGCTATCTGATCTGCCGGAATGTGAACCCGGATTTGCCGTGACAGTCCATAAAAGCCAGGGATCGGAATTTGACACTGTGTTGATCCTTATCCCTGAACAAATATCACCGGTTGTTACCCGCCAGCTGCTTTATACGGGTATCACACGGTCCCGGAAAAAAGTGATTGTTTTCGGCAGCATGTCCATGATCCGGCAGGCGGTTTTGACCTCTGTTGAGCGCAGGTCCAACCTGCAGGCCGCGCTGGATGGGGAACAGACCGCCAATAGGCGGGCAGGCCGGCTGGCATGAGAGAGGCCGGTAAGCGCTGCCGGGTATGATATAGAATATAACATGAAAGTTTCATTGAGCAGCCTTGGGGCTTTCGTAATAATTTTAGTGAAAGATTTGTTTTGAAACAAAAAGACAGCTTTGCCGATCAGATCTGGATGTTTTTTGCCTCGGTGAAACTCACTGTTTATACCCTGGTGCTTTTAGCCGCAACCTCCATTATCGGAACCGTGGTGTTGCAGAACGCAAGCCCCGAAGCCTATATCAAGCTTTATGGCCCGGGGCTTTACAATATGATCCAGGTGCTTGATCTGGACAGGATGTATCAAGCCTGGTGGTATCTGTTGCTGATGGTGGTATTATGCGTTAATATTGTTGTCTGTTCCATTGACCGGCTTTCGGCGACCTGGAAAATTATTTTCCCTAAAAATATTTCAGTGAATCCCCGGCGGTTTGAAAACGTGAAAAACAGACAGCAGTTTGACTGTCTCCTTCCCATGGAACACATTGCACGCAGGGCAAATCAGACCCTTTCCGGGCGGGTTGGCAAAGTGATTGAAAAGAGGGATAACACGACGCTGATACTCTATGCGGAAAAAGGCCGGTGGTCCCGACTTGGGGTTTACGTGGTCCATGCAAGCGTGCTGATGCTGCTTGCCGGTGCCCTGATCGGGTCTGCGTTGGGATTTAAGGCCAATCTGCGCCTGGATGAGGGGCAAACCGCTGATACGGTGTTTGATGCCCATACGCGTTTGCCCATTAAACTGCCGTTTACGGTCAGATGCAATGATTTTCAGGTTAAATTTTACGATACCGGGGCACCGGACGAATTTAAATCCAGTTTGACCATTTTTGAAAACAACCGGGAAAGTTTTACTGAGGATATTCTGGTCAACCATCCGTTAAGGTACAAGGGCATCAATATCTTCCAGGCATCCTACGGTGCAACCACACCTGATCAGGCACAGTTTGAAATCACTGACAGTGAAACCGGTACGGTTGAGACACACACCATAAAAAACGGCGGGAGCGTGTCACTGCCGGCTGATGCCGGCAAGTTTATATTTGAGGGCTTTGTGCCCCATTATGACTTCAACGGCCATAACCTTGGAGAGGCGTTTATCGGACGCCTTGACATAACCAATGGCCGGAATATCCAGATTGTGTTGCCCACCAAGTTTCCCACCTTCGATAAAATGCGCAAGGGCAGGTTTACCGTTGAAGTCAAATCCTGGGACCAGGCTTATTACACCGGTCTGCAGGTGACAAAGGATCCAGGTGTGCCCTTTGTGTACACGGGTTTTCTGCTGATGATCATCGGTTGCTGGGTCACTTTTTTTGTTTCCCATCTGTCCGTGTGTATCGGCCTTGAACAGGCCGGGTCAGGCAATACCCGGGTGTGGGTGGCCGGCCGGGCCAACCGCAATGCCCAGGGCACCAATTTGACAGTTAAAAAACTAGTGAAGGAATTAAAGGACGTATCAGGCAAATGAATTCATCCCTGCTATTATCGGCTGCAACATTTATCTATGCGTTGGCATCGATATTCTATATAGGATCTTTTTCTTTTAAAAAACAAGCGTTTGCCCGGCTTGGGTTCTGGGTGATTGTTATTGGGCTGGTGGCCAATACCGGCGGGATTTTACTTCGCTGGGTGGAGTCCTACCAAATGGGATACGGACATGCGCCCTTTTCAAATATGTATGAATCCCTGGTCTTTTTTTCATGGACGGTTGCCGCGCTCTATGTGTTTGTGGAGTTTAAATACAAAGAAAGTATCATCGGCGTTTTTGTCTCTCCCCTGATTTTTCTGGGTATTGCCTATGCCAGTTTTGATCCGTCCATTACATCAAAAATTACCCCTTTGATCCCGGCCCTTAAGTCCAACTGGCTGATTGCCCATGTAATTACATGCTTTCTTGGCTATGCAGGCTTTGCACTGGCTTTCGGGTTCAGCTTTATGTATTTCATCAAACCCAAAAACCCGGGGAAAAAACGTTTGTTTGCAAAACTGCCCGACTGGGATACCATTGATGAACTGACCTATCAGATGATTGTTTTCGGGTTTCTGTTTTTGACCATTGGTATTATCACCGGCTCTGTCTGGGCCAATTCCGCCTGGGGTAAATACTGGTCCTGGGATCCTAAAGAGACCTGGTCTTTGATCACCTGGTTTATTTACGCCATTTTTCTGCATCTGCGGTTAATACGGGGATGGCATGGAAAAAAACTTGCCATCGTTTCCATTATTGGTTTTATAGGCGTGCTGTTTACCTACTTTGGTGTCAATTTTCTTTTATCCGGGCTTCACAGTTACGGATAAGGGGTTAAAAAGGTTGCCGAACAATTTTGCGCTGAATTTTTATTCGCATTTGAGAAACGTTTCATGGCAGGTTTAACATGGCCGGGGTGCATAAGGATATGCACCCCGGGTTCAAATATGCCATGGATAAAAAGATTTGCAATACTGATATTGTGACGGCCGGATCCTGGGACTTCAAAATCGTTATCGCGCCCAATTCCTCCCTCTCTTTTTCTATCAAACTTTTTACGAACGGCCAGGGGCTGACCTGGTCTGTCAACACCCAAGCCCGTCCACAACAAAACATGAAAGAAACTTAATAAGCTATCGGCGCTTTCACATCAAAAGCTGCATTTTGCAGGGTTGGTTTTCATAAGCTGCTATTTTAAGACGATTATAAAATTGTATATAAATATAAAACAGCTATAGAAAAAGATTTCAAATCCGTTTTCGTTCACGGCGTTCCA
>JAKSBO010000803.1 GCA_022361095.1 Desulfobacterales bacterium
ATAAAAAGTCTGCAATTTTTTTAAAACGCTATTTTCGACCCACAATCATGATTTCGGGTTTGACCCATTCATCAAATTGCTCGGGTTGCACCAATTCCAGTTCTGCGGCGGCCTCTTTCAGCGTCATGCCGTCCTGAAGCGCTTTTTTGGCGATCCGGGCGGCATTATCATATCCGATGCGGGGCGCCAGTGCCGTAACCAGCATCAGTGAATTTTTCAGGTGGCGTTCAATCACGGCAAGGTTCGGGGTAATACCGTCCAGGCAGTGGGACGTGAAAGAGGAGACGGCATCGCCCAGAAGCGTAACAGACTGAAGCAAATTATGGATGATCACCGGTTTAAACACATTGAGTTCAAAGTTGCCCTGGCTTGCGGCAAAGCCGATGGCCGCATCATTACCCATGACCTGGCAGGCAACCATGGTGGCGGCTTCGGCCTGGGTGGGGTTCACTTTTCCGGGCATGATGGAGCTGCCCGGCTCATTGGCCGGAAGATTGAGTTCCCCGATACCGCACCTGGGACCGCTGGCAAGCCAGCGGATGTCGTTGGCGATTTTCATCACATTGGCGGCCAGCCCTTTGAGTGCGCCACTGGCAAAAACGATCTGGTCATGCCCGGTGAGGCCATGGAACGTATTTTTCATCTGGGTGAACGGATGGCCGGTTGACCTGGCAAGCTCTTGTGCCACAGCTTCTCCAAACCCCTGGGGGGCATTTAAACCGGTCCCCACTGCCGTTCCGCCAATGGCCAGCGGATAGAGTGTTTCCAAAGATTGGAGAATCTGTTCCCGGCTGCTTTGAATCATGGCTTCCCAGCCGCTGATCTCCTGGCCAAGTGTCAGGGGGGTGGCATCCTGGAGGTGGGTGCGCCCGATTTTAATGATCTGGGAAAAATCCTTGGATTTTTCTTCAAGGGAAAGACGCATGCGCTCAACTGCGGGGAGCAGGGTGTCATGGATCTCAAACACCGCGGCAATATGCATGACGGCAGGGAATGTATCGTTGGAACTTTGGGATTTATTCACATGGTCATTGGGGTGGATGGGCCTGGCCTCATCAAGTGTTTTTCCGTCAAGAAGGGCGGCCCGGTTGGCAATGACCTCGTTTAAATTCATATTGGTCTGGGTTCCGCTGCCGGTCTGCCAGACGTGGAGGGGGAACTGATCGTCGTGGTCCCCGTTCAGGATTTCATCGCAGACCTGCATAATAAGATCTGCCCGATGGCCGTCCAGCAGTTCCATCTGCCTGTTGACAACGGCACAGGCTTTTTTCAGGCGTGCAAAGGCATGGATCAGGGCTTTTGGCATCAACTCCCGGCCAATGGTGAAATTCTGCCGGCTGCGCTCGGTCTGGGCGCCCCACAATGCCTCTGCAGGCACCTGGATTGCGCCCATGGTATCATGTTCGGTACGATTCGCCATCTCTTGATTCCTCCTTTTGGCCCTTGCTTTAGAAAGGGCGGGTCTGTTGTGTCGGTTCCGGGAATGACAGGCTCCCTGACAATATTTTTGTAAATATAACAGCTTGCCAAAGCAAGATCAAATCCCCGGGGCCGCTGGACGTTCCGGCAAGTCTACTATTGTTCCTTAATTAAATGTGTTTTATAAAAGAAGAGTTTACATCCGCTCAGAACGAAAAATAATCGTTAATCAAAATGAATCGAAAGGATACTATTCCAATGAAGGATATTCCATTAATGGAAGAGGAACAACAGCCGCACGGCGACCTGCTTCTTCGCACCCAGACAATGCCGGCGGACACCAACCCCAACGGAGATATTTTTGGCGGATGGGTTTTGTCCCAGATGGATATTGCAGGCAGCATCCTGGCCAAGGAGGTGACGTGTGGACGTGTCGTAACCATTGCCGTGGAAGGTATGAAGTTCATCGAACCCATTCAGGTGGGAGATATCTTTTGTTGCTATGGTTACGTGGAAAAAATCGGAAACACCTCCATCACCGTAAAACTTGAAGTGTGGGTCAAACCCATAATTCACACCTGCGGCCTGGGGCGCTACAAAGTTACGGAAGCACGATTTGTGTATGTTGCCATTGATGATGCGCACAAGAAAAGAAAAATTCCCCAAAAAAAAAAAACCAAAAAAGACAATAACTGATGAATGCGTCTCTGTCACGGGTAATGATGCCCATACCCGGAGCGGCAAAATAATCATTCGGCATAATATCCATAGTACCGGGGTTCCGGACACACACCCCAAACCGGGCTATAAATTCACAGCAAATACTTGACCCTATATAAAATAAAAGTTAACTTGGCAAAAGACCAAATAAGCCCCGACTAACAAAAACAGCACCCTCAAAACAACAGAAGATGAGGAGATATTATGACCTTTGAACAAATTACCAAGAACAGACGATCCATCAACTTTTTCGACCCTGAAAAAGAGGTTTCCCGGGAATTGATCAAAAAAATGGTGGAACTGGCAGGCACAACACCTTCCAGCTTTAATCTCCAGCTCTGGAACCTGATGATTCTCCGGGACAACGCACAAAAGGAAACGCTCAAAGCGTTGGCCTGGGACCAGCCCAAAATCGTTGAAGCCCCGGTAACCATGATTGTGCTGGCAGATAAAAACGCATGGGAACAGGGCCACCCCGGGTTTGAACGGACCTGGCAGGAGATGGTTAAAGCCGGCATGCCCGAGACCCAACGCGATTGGTTTTTAGATGCCACAAAGGCTCTATACAACTGGAGCCCGGATGCCAACCTTGCTTTTGCAGCTAAAAACGCGGGATTTTTTGCCATGAGCCTGATGTATGCAGCGGTAAGTTTAGGCCTTGATTCCCATCCCATGGACGGATTTGACCATGAAGGCGTTAAAAAAGCGTTTAATATTCCTGACAGATACTGGATTCCGGTACTGCTTGCCGTGGGCTACAAAAAACCCGGGCTTGTCCTTGATCCTCCCAAATGGCGTAAGACCTATGAAGAGATCGTTGTTGAATTTTAACCCGAAAGGGAGCGCAATCCAAAGATTTTGAATGATCAACAGCAGTTCACCCCCCAAAAAAAGCATAAAACAAAAGGAATCTGCCCCCAAGCGGGTTCCTTTTATCATTTTACCCGCCTTGTACGCGACAAACGTCCCTGGTTTTTGTTCACACATTGGATAGCAGAAAAAATGACATTTGATTTTCATAGACTGAGGGCGTAATATCGGGATGATGGATGGTGTTGTCTGAAATAGTGCCCGGTCGAAAACCTAACTTATGGATTTTCATTTCTTTAATAAAAAACATGGTTTAAAAATGCCGTTGCTGCACCATAAGGCCCCCACCCGTAAAGAAAAAGTTCTGTCCCCGGGCCGGATCTCAATGATCAGTTATGCCGGGCTGATACTGCTTGGCGCGATATTGCTTTTTTTGCCCGCAGCCACTGAAACAGGGCATCTGGATTTTATTGACGCGCTTTTCACATCTGCTTCCGCCGTATGCGTCACAGGGCTGGTTGTGGTGGACACAGCGTCTACCTTCACCTTTTTCGGCAAATTCGTCATCATGATGCTGATCCAGGCCGGCGGGATCGGTATTATGGTTTTGTCCACCATGTTTCTGCTCACCCTCGGCAAACGGGTGGGCATGACCGGCCGGCAGATGCTCTCGGACACCTACAGTTACGGCCGGGGAAAAAATGTATCTTCACTGGTCAAAGAGATACTGATCTTTACGTTTGCCATTGAGCTGACCGGGGCGGTATTCATGCTGCCGGATTTTCTCTCCAGGTTTCCTGCGGACAAGGCCATCGGCTATGCCGTCTTCCATTCGGTGAGTGCCTTCTGCAACGCCGGATTTTCTCTGTTCCCGGATAGTTTCACCCGGTACGGCGGAAGCTGGCTGATCAATCTTGATATCTGCATGCTCATTATCACCGGCGGGATCGGATTCATTGTTATGGCTGAAATCCGGCAAAAATTTTCCTTTTCAAAACGCTGCTGGTCAAAATTAAGCCTGCACACACGGCTGACGCTGACGGCCACCTTGATCCTGCTGGCCGGCAGCACCCTGCTCTTTTTTATCCTGGAGTGGTCCAACACCCTTAAGGATCTGCCCCTGCACACCAAATTTCTGGCCTCTTTTTTCCAGGCCGTAAATACCCGGACAGCCGGATTCAATACGCTTGATATCGGCAATCTGGCCAATGAAACGCTTTTTATCAGCATTCTTTTAATGTTTGTGGGCACAGCCCCCGGCTCCTGCGGCGGCGGGGTCAAGGTCACCACGATATCCAGCATTGCCATCCTGGGATACTCCAGGTTCCGGGGGGAAGAACACCCCCATATTTTTTACCGCAGGGTGTCGGATGCCAGTATATCAAAGGCGGTGAGCCTGGTTATCATCAGTATGCTGGTGATTGTCATCGGCGTGGTGCTGCTCCAGCAGACTGAAATCGGCGATGTCTCCCATAATCTGACCCGGGGCTCCTTTCTTGAGATTCTTTATGAAGTGGTCAGCGCTTTCGGCACCGTGGGCCTGTCCACCGGTATCACATCCGGATTTTCAGGACCCGGCAAACTGATCATTGTCTGTATCATGTTCATCGGACGCTTAGGCCCCATGGGTATTGCCATGGCCGTAAGCAAAAAAGGCAAACCAAGTAAATTTTCCTATGCCCAGGAAAATATAATGATCGGTTAAAGGAAGAAGGAAGATGGTATGAAACAGTTTCTGGTGATCGGCCTGGGAAATTTCGGATTTTATCTGGCCACCCATTTATACACCAAGGGCCATGACGTCATGGCCGTAGACAAAAGCCCTGTTCTTGTGCAAGCCATTAAAGACCGTGTTACCCAGGCCGTGGTGGCGGATGCCACGGATGCGGCCACCCTGAAAGAACTGGGCGTAAAAAATGTAGACACCGCCGTGGTGGGCATTGGCTCAGTGCTGGGAGATTCCATCCTTGCGGTGCTCAACCTTCAGGAACTGGGTATAACGCATATTGTGGCCAAAGCCATCAGTGATCCCCACAAAAAAGTGTTGGAAAAGCTGGGTATTGAAGAGATCATCTTTCCGGAAAAAGATACGGCCCTGTCCATGGCAAGAAAACTGGATAACCCGAGCCTTATTGATTATCTGCCGTTTATGGAAGGGTATGGCATCATTGAGCTTGCCGTGCCTGGAAAATTTGTGGGCAAAAGTCTTAAACAGATTAATCTGACCAACAAATACGGTGTTCAGATCGTTGCCATAAAAGGCCGGGACGCCGATCATACAAGGTTCTCTCCCAAGGCCGGCCACATTTTGAACCAGGAAGATATCCTGATTCTGCTCGGACCGGAAAAAGGGCTGGACACGCTAAAAACCGCCACCCAAAAGTAGCCGGCCAGATTTTCAAGACAGGAGATGGCGGCAGAAGAAGCCGGCACACTCTTTCCGGCCAAGCCGCAATTAAAACAGCAAGGTAAAAGGAATATCAAATAAAAATAAACTCACAGGTAATAGAATTGTTCAAGGCGCTTGTAATGCAGGCTGATTTTGAACATGACATCCTGCGGTTTTGCCAAGAATCACCACGCCCTTACTCTTCTGAGACATAAGCCGGAACCATCAGAAGAGCGATGAAGCTGCCGTAAAGCAGGCTCAAAAAGCCTGTGGCCAGGGAGGGGCCGATCCGGGCCAGGTCGCCGATGCTGCCCAAGGCCGCGATCACCCCCATGATCAGGTAAAACAAGCCTGCGAACAGTCCTGAGAGCATAACGGTCTTTGCCGCAGACTTGCGAAAGCCAGCGGCGGTTTTCCGGTCCGGCAAAGCCAGTGCGCCAAGCGCGCTGAAACTGCCCTTCAGACCGAAATTGCAGACCAGAGCCCCAAAACAGGTTCCGGATACGATAAGAATGCTCGGAAGGTTGAGATAATAGGCCGGGCCTAAAACCAGACCTGCGACAATGGCCAATAAAACAATGCCCCCCAATCCCAGGTAATATGACATTTTCATTCTTGCGTTCCTTTACCGGGAGGTGCTCCCCCCTTTAATAATGCCACTATTTTTTCTTCGGACAAGCCGAGCAGGCGCATCCTGTGCCGCAGCACCGGAAGCTCCAGATCGATAAATTTTTCATACATATAGGACCTGCAGATTTCAGGTCCGGCCGGCCTTACGGTGCTGCCCGAGCCATGCACGGATACCGTGATGCCAAGATCCTTTAAATGTCCATGGGCGTTGGCTGCGGTGTTGGGCGTCACCCCCATTCTCATGGCAGTCTCCCGCACGGAGGGCACCTTATCCCCGGAGGCAATCCTTCCTGCGATGATTTCTTCCATGATCGCCTCTGCGATCTCCATGAATTTACTGCCCTTTCCGCTCATTGCCTCTCTTCGGTCAAGTGTCATAGTGTACTATGTCAATGGTACACTTCATCGATACCAATTGCAAGGCCCTTTCAGGGAGAGGCTAAAAAACCTTTTCAACCGCCCTTCAAGAATCATTTTATTTTTTCCATGATAGATTTTTCACATCTTTTTAAATCAGGCGGAGACACATTTTTCCAAGAAAAGATCCTGAACAGGTCTATTCAGTGCCTGGTCGAAATCCTGTATTTGGACGAAAAATTCCCCAGAAGCATCACCGCCAGGGAGCACCCCATTGATACCGCGCAAACCGCCACAAGCGCATGCCACCCCAGGGTTGTCCAAACCGGTGCCAGGACAATGGAGGACAAACTGCCGCCGCCGATGCAGAAAAAAATGTAAAAGGAAGAGGCACTTGCCAAATACTGGGAGGAAACGCTTTGGCCAACCAGCATAAAAACCAGGGGTTGGCAGATATACACGGATAAAAACAGCAGAAGCAACCCTGCAACAACCCACGGTAAAGTCAACGCCTTGCCTAAAATTAGGCCGGAGATCAAAGCAAGGCACAACCCCGATATAATAATTTTTTCAATGGAAAAGCGCCGGGAAATCAATCCTGAAAACGGGGCAACCAATGCTGTAAGCCCTGCAAAACTGATCCAGCCGATCTGGCCGGAACTGAAATGAAACGGTGAAAGATTCAACCGGTATGTCAGGAAGGTAATCATGCCCAGAAAACCAAAAAAAAGTGTCCCACCGACCACCATCAGCATCATGACCCGGGCCTTGAAAACCTGGCCATAGGCCTTGGCATACGTTTTAAAGATGGAACGGCTATGCCTTGCCGGCCCCTGGCGGGGCGCACCTGGACAGACCGCCACCAGACCCGAACAGAACAATAGTAAAAATGCAATCACCTGGTATGCGGCCCTAAACCCCATAAATGATGTCAAAACCCCGGATAAAAACCGGCCCCATATCACCCCCAGGGTTGCAGCCGCCACAATCGCCCCCACATAAGTACCTTTATCTTTGGCCGGGGCCAGGGTTGCCATATAAGGGAACAGCGACGCCGGGATTAATGCGGCACACATGCCCATGGGAAACATGCACCACAAAAAAGAACGAAATCCTGTCGTAAAAGAGGTGGCAAAAACAACCCCGGACAACAGCATTGCGCAGCAAAGGGCTGTTTTCTTTAAATTCACCCGGTCCATCACGGGCCCTGCCAATAAAAAAGTCACTGAATACCCCAAGGAGGCAACACTGAAGGAGAGGCGGGCACGGTTCAGACTGATACCAAAGGACTGTGATAACTCAAGAAAAATGGACTGATTCATAAATACGGTTGAAACGCCCATCATCACCAGCAAACAGATTACGGTGCCTGTGACGTATCGGGGTATTTTCATTTGATGGTATCCTCTATTTTTTATGAACGTTTTTGTTCAGACACCATCTAGTGTTTTACGAAAAATTTCTTTTGCCGTATGCACAATTTTTTGTGAATGCGGCACGTCTCTCTTCAGTTGAGTTAAACATTGAATTGGTGTAACCTAATGCCAAATAAATGCCGGGATGAATAGAGGTCCGTAATGATTAGACAAATCAATGTAAAACATCGCTCCCATAAGACTGCTGATACAGTATTCCCGGAATCCGTCTTGACCAAACCCGGGAACCTGTCCGTCAGATACCGGGCCTGCCGGGAAACCCCGGTTTTGAGGGACTATAAGATTAAACCCGATCTGCCGCTTACCGTTTCCGACATCCGGCAGAGCCCAAAACTGAGAATCGTGTATGAAACGGAAAATGCCCCCATCACCCTTGGATTTAATATGTGCCACCGGCTCCGGGGCACCATACATGCCGGGGGTAAACGGGTCCGGACCATTGAACGGCAACCCGGAAGCTGCACGCTCAGCTACCTCCCACAAACCCGGTGCGTGGTTGAAACACCACCCGATGAGCGTATTCTGGGTGTATCAGTCCATTTCTCCCCACAGAGATTTAAAGATCTTTTCGCGCAGACTCCCGAAGGCCTGGAAAATATTTTCTCCCGTACCGGGAACCGCCCTTTCTTTTACCGGCAGTCCCTGTTCAACAGCCAAACCGCAAACGTCCTGAACCAAATCACGCATTGCCCCTATACCGGAGAAATTCGCAGGCTTTTCCTGGAGGCCAAGGTTCTGGAGCTTGTCGCGCTGAACCTTTACGATATGAGCCCGGCCGGCACACCTGATCCAAGTCGCCGGGAAACCGAACAGATTCGCCGGGCCTATGAGATTCTCGTCCGGAGAATAGACGCCCCGCCAACCCTTTGCCAGTTGAGCCGTGCCGCCGGCATCAACCGCAACAAGCTCAACCACGGATTTAAGCGCCTTTACGGTGGAACCGTATTCAATGTGTTGCGGGATCTTCGGCTTTACCGGGCCCGGGATCTATTGCTGAACTCGACAAAAAACCTTGCCGATATTGCATTATCCGTGGGCTACAGCGATCAGTCCGGCTTTACCGCGGCATTCAGGCAAAGGTTCGGCAAGACACCCTTGGCCATACGCCGAAATTCAAAAAGTTCCATATTATAAGGCCCATGATCGATGAAAAAAGTATGTATTACAAACAATTTATGATATAAATGTAACTTAATCATCCTGACATATGATTCAGGAAAATAGCCGTCTTAGGGGCCCGAAAAAAACAATTTCTCCATTTTGTATGCCTTTTGTCCATATTCTTCGTTGCGACAACAGGCATTACGGGTTTCTTAAGCTCCAAAAGTATTTGCACCCCCAAATAAAAAAAGGAATTCTTATGAATCAAGACAAATTTGGTAGTAAAGATGATTTAAAATTGTCTAGTGCACCGGCACAGTTCTATCGACTTGAGAACCTTGAAAAACAAGGGATAGGACACATTTCAAGCCTGCCGTTTTCAATTAAAATATTATTGGAGCAGACCCTGCGCAACCTGGACTATTTCCAGGTCAACGAAGAAGATATCGTTGCATTGGCAAATTGGCAGCCCAAACAAAAATCGGACAAAGAGATCCCTTTTAAGCCGACCCGGGTCATTCTGCAGGACTTGACCGGCGTTCCCGCCTTGGTTGATTTGGCCGCCCTGCGGACATCCATGAGCCGGTTAGGGGGCAATCCTGGGGTGATCAACCCCAAAATACCGGTGGATCTGATTATTGACCACTCCATTCAGGTGGATTCGTTCGGCTTGCAAAATTCCCTGCAGACCAACATGGCAAAGGAATTTGAACGCAACAGGGAGAGATATGAATTTTTAAAATGGGGACAAAAAAACTTTAAAAACATGAGGATATTTCCTCCCGGCGTGGGCATTGTCCACCAGGTAAACCTGGAGTCTTTGGCCAATGTTGTGCAAATGAGGGATAATATCTGTTTTTCCGATACCGTGGTGGGCACCGATTCCCACACGCCCATGGTGAACGGCTTAGGCGTATTGGGCTGGGGCGTTGGCGGCATTGAAGCCGAATCCGTCATGCTGGGCCAACCCATTTATATGCAGATTCCCCAGGTTGTCGGGTTCAAGCTGACCGGGGAAATGAACCCCGGCACCACAGCCACGGATTTGGTTTTCAGGATCGTCCAAATCCTGAGAGAAGTGGGGGTGGTGGAAAAATTTGTTGAATTTTACGGTGACGGCCTTTCAGGCCTTAGCCTTGCCGACAGGGCAACGATCTCAAATATGGCGCCTGAGTACGGTGCGACCATGGGGTTCTTTCCCACGGATGCCGAGACGCTGGCATATCTGAAAGAGACCGGCAGAAGCCCTGACATTATTGAACGGGTCGAGCATTACTGCAAAGCCCAAGGTCTCTTCAGAACCGACGGCATGGCCGCACCGGAATTTTCAGATGAAATAGAGCTGGATCTTTCAACCATTGAGCCGTCCCTGGCAGGCCCCAAACGGCCCCAGGACCGCATCGGCTTGTCAAACATGAAGCAGGTCTGGGAAAGCACCCTGACAGCTCCCATTGGCCCCCAAGGATATGAGTTGAAAGAGAACGAGCTGGCTGCCCAGGCAGAGATTACCCCGTCCGGCTCAGAAACGCCGTTTACACTGGCGCACGGATCCGTCGTACTGGCTGCCATCACCTCCTGCACCAATACCAGCAATCCATCCGTCATGATTGCAGCCGGATTACTGGCCCAAAAAGCGGTGGAAAAGGGGTTGAAAACCAAACCATGGGTCAAAACATCCCTGGCACCGGGATCAAGGGTTGTCACGGATTACCTGCAGAAATCAAAACTTGACGGATTTTTAGAGCAACTTGGATTTTTTACTGTCGGGTATGGCTGTACAAGCTGTATCGGCAATTCGGGCCCCCTGTCGGAACCGATCACAAAAGCCATAACAGACAACGACCTGGTCGTTGCATCGGTCCTCTCCGGCAACCGTAATTTTGAAGGCAGAGTCAATCCGCTGACAAAAGCCAATTACCTGGCAAGTCCTCCCCTGGTTGTGGCCTATGCCATTGCAGGCACGGTCAATACCAATCTCCTGGAAGATCCCCTGGGTACTGGTCCGGATGGAACCCCGGTCTACCTGAAGGATATCTGGCCGGACCCAAGCGAAATTGCCGCAATTACCTCGTTGATCACCCCGGACATGTACCTGCAGCGGTACAGCAATTTTGAAACGCTGTCTCCGCTTTGGAATGAAATTCCGACCAAGGGGGATGAGGTGTATGAGTGGGATGAATCCTCAACCTACATCAGAAATCCGCCCTTTTTCCTGAATATGAGCAAAGAGCTGAAACCTGACAGTGACATTGTTGATGCCAAGGTTCTGGTTAAGGTCGGGGACTCGGTCACCACCGACCATATTTCACCGGCCGGGGCCATCGCACAAAACACGCCGGCGGCAGCCTATCTGCTTGACCATAAAATCACCCCGGCGGATTTTAATTCATATGGTTCCAGAAGGGGAAATGACCAGGTGATGGTCCGGGGAACCTTTGCCAACATCCGGTTAAGAAACCAGCTTGCCCCCGGCACCGAAGGCGGTATTACCACCTATCTTCCCACCGGGGAACAGATGTCGATTTTTGACGCCTCCCGGAAATATAAAGATTCGGCAACGCCTTTAATTGTTTTGGCCGGCAAGGAATACGGCACGGGATCTTCACGGGACTGGGCTGCCAAGGGGACCTATCTGTTAGGCGTCAAAGCGGTTATCGCGACCAGTTACGAAAGGATTCACAGATCCAATCTGCTGGGCATGGGGGTTTTACCCTTACAGTTCAAAGACGGCAGCTCTCCGGAATCTTTGAACCTGACCGGCAAAGAATCCTATTCCATTTTGGGACTCAGTGACGGCATTAAACCCGGCATGGCGTTGACATTAAAAGCGGATGACCAGCAAATTCCCGTCTTGCTCAGATTGGATACCCCCGTGGAAATCGAGTACTATAGAAACGGCGGGATTCTGCATACCGTATTAAGAAACTTCATTAAAGAGGCCGGCTGATTTCAAGGTCCATGATCAACAAAAAATCGCCCGGATGCTTTTAATTTAAGCCACTCCCGGCGTTACGCCAACGGATACAAATTTCAATGCTTCCGTTGGCGTGCCTTGCATGAGACTAAAAGGGGCGTGGAAAACATCCACGCCCCTTATTATTAAAATTATTTTCCGGCAAAAAGACCACACCGGGCCTACGCACCAAGCCTGCGCCCAGTATCAATCTGTTTTTCATGGGTGTTTCCTTATTAAAAAGAAGAGGATTTGATCCTCAAATTTACCGCCGGTTGACCAGTCTTGTCTTTATCCACAATCCGTTTGGTTCCCACATGCGTCATAATATCCATGGCATCGGCCTTGGCCCGGGGGATCACTTCGTTTCGAAAGGTTGTTGTCCCCTGTAATGTAATATGAATCCAGGCCGGTGATGTATTTAAAATTGTGCCAGGCCTCGGCAAACACGGCAAGACTGCCCGACATCCGGTAGACAACAAACTTCATTACCGTCAGAACAATATTGACGCCCAGGACAACCATTGCGGTTTTAAGGGCATTTTGCCTGTTGCTGTAATTGAAGCTCTCCTGCCATAGAGATCTGCCTTTTACATTCAAATGATATTGGATGTCCGTCCGGAAATTATGAATCTTCTTGACACGCGGTGGCCCATTATATTACAGGAGCATCTAATCAATGTCCAGAAGGGCATACAAAACAAAAGCAGTTTTACATAAAATAAACCTTAACGGCCACGAAGGCTTTGCAAAAAGACACTTTTTTTTGCAATCTCTTTGTGGCCGTTTTTTGTTTGAACGGTATTACATGAGTTTCGTAAACACAAAAAAATTGACTAAATATCTGGCCGGACCGGGAACCCTGATCCTTGTACTGGCCGGTGCAGGACTATGCTGCATCCGGACCGGCACCTGCCAGGTACCGTTTTCCATGGTTGTCAAAACCATTTCATCCCACCTGGTCCACTGGCCTGACCCGGCCACCATCCCGGCCCTGAACCACACCATCATCTGGGATATCCGGCTTCCGCGGACCCTTCTGGCCATGGCCGTGGGCGTGAGCCTCTCTGTTTCCGGTGTGGTGTTCCAGGGCTGTTTCAGAAACCCGCTGGTGGAGCCCTACGTACTGGGCGCCTCTTCGGGTGCGGCCTTTGGCGCGGCCTTAGGCATTGTTTTCCCGGCATTTTTCCTCTCGGTTCAAATCATGGCCTTTGTGTTTTCAGCCCTGGCCGTGGCCATGGCCTATACCATGGCCAGAACCGGGCCGGACACCCCAGTGGTTACCCTGGTCCTTTCAGGCATTATTACCGGCTCGGTGTTTTC